>CAZKPE010000059.1:3892-17807 GCA_964554545.1 uncultured Lewinella sp. | reverse complement strand
ACGCCGGAGGGGGCCCGCGACTTCGTGGTGCCCAGCCGCCTCAACGAGGGGGAGTTCTACGCCCTTCCGCAGAGCCCGCAGACCTTCAAGCAGCTGCTGATGGTGGCCGGCTTCGACCGCTATTTTCAGATCGTGAAGTGCTTCCGCGACGAAGACCTGCGGGCCGACCGCCAGCCCGAGTTCACCCAAATCGACTGCGAGATGGCCTTCGTGACCCAGGAGGAGGTGCTGGAGACCTTCGAGGGGCTGACCAAATATGTCTTTAAGGAGCTGTTAGGAGTTGCCCTCACCCCCGCCTTCCCCCGCATGGATTACCAGGAAGCCCTGCACCGCTACGGCTCCGACAAGCCCGACCTGCGCTTCGGTATGGAGCTCAACGACCTCACCGCCCTCGGGCAGAACCAGGGATTCAAGGTATTCGATCAGGCGGAGTACATCGGTGCCATTTGCGCTCCGGGAAAAGCTGACCTGAGCCGCAAACAACTGGATGCGCTCACCAACTGGGTGAAGCGGCCGCAGATCGGGGCAAAGGGGCTCATCTACGTGAAGTGCAATGCCGACGGCAGCTTCAAATCCAGCGTCGATAAGTTTTTCGACCAGGCCGCGCTGGCCGGCTGGGCTTCCGCTTGTGGTGCGGAGGCCGGTGATCTCCTACTCATCATCAGCGGTAAAGCCGAGAAAAGCCGCGACCAGCTGGGCCGACTGCGCCTGTACGTCGCCGAAACGTACGATATGATCCCGGCCGGGGTCTTCAAACCCCTCTGGGTGGTCGACTTCCCGCTGCTGGAATGGGACGAGGAGGCCGGTCGCTTCCACGCCATGCACCACCCCTTTACCAGTCCGAAGCGGGAGGAGGTCGACCGCATGCTCACCGGCGACCACGAAACGATGAAGTCGCTACGTGCCGATGCTTATGATCTGGTGATCAACGGGCAGGAGATCGGCGGCGGCTCGGTCCGGATCTATGACCGCGAACTACAGGAGAAGAACTTCCAGCTCCTGGGCTTCACCCCCGAGGAAGCCGAGGAGCAGTTCGGCTTCCTGATGGGGGCCTTCGAGTACGGTGCCCCACCCCACGCCGGCATCGCCTTCGGTTTCGACCGGCTGTGCGCGGTGATGAACGGTCGCAGCTCGATTCGCGACTTCATCGCCTTCCCCAAGAACAATCAGGGCCGCGACGTGATGATCGACGCCCCCGCCCCGCTGGACTCTGGACAATTGGCCGAACTTCACCTTCGGTATATCGGAGAGTAATAAGCCAAAACTGTTAAAGTAACTTTAGAGGGGGGAAATACGCGGCGAGAATTTGTATTGTAGCCATTTATTCCGTAGTTTTGCCCCCGCAATGAAACGCCACCTATTATTGGCGGTTTTCGAGACACCCAGAATTTGTATTCGCAGTTTGATCTGCCGGGTTTATTGAAATTTATTTCGGAGTTTCCCGCCTACTTAGGGCATCGTTTTTTTGACACTATTACACAACACAATTTTCCCTTTTGCTTACTCGTGACTTCCTACGGCCCCCACCCGGGCCGGTATCCCGCCGTATAGCCGGATACCTTTTGGCTACATAACGCGATTTTTTCGGGTTACTCCCTCCGCTTTGCGCTAACGAAGCTTTCTACTACCATTTTGACTTTGCCGCTTGCGGCCTGCTTTTTCGGCCCCTTTAGGCCAGACACTATTTAACAACACAATTCTCAAGTATGCATAATTGCTACGCTCTCGTAGCGCTGCTCCTTGCAGTGCTCACCCCCCTCATGTCCCTTACCGCCCAGTCCGACTGCGACTGCACCGTAACGGCCACCAGTAAGAACGGCAAAAAGCTGGCCTACTCCGGTAATTGCGACAACCTCCAGCCCGGTTGTACCCTGACCATCAAATCGGGCGTCAAGAACGCCGACTTCAGCCGCTTCACCGACCTCAGCGGCGTTACCGTTATCATGGAGTCCAAGGTTAAGAACCCTACCTTTTTGGGTACCTCCCTGTCGAATAACACGACCTCCTTCAATTTTCAGGACGACCCCGGCACGACCCTGAAGATCATCGACCCGCGCGGCAAGACCGTCACCTACAGCGACAACCGTGGCCGGGGTGGATACAACGTGGATCGCTACAACGAGGCCCTTGCCGCCTGCCCCGGCACCTGCGATCTGAACAACCCCTCCACCCCGATCAGCGGACTGGCCCTTCCCGTCACCCTCCTGTCCTGGGAAGCAACGGCCGGAGCGGAAACGGTGCTACTCGACTGGCAAACCGCCAACGAATCCGATAACGACTACTTCCGCATTCTGCACAGTACGAATGGCGTAGACTTCAGCCCGATCGCCGAGGTTCTGGGGCAGGGGAATACGGAATCGCTCAGTACGTACCGCTACGCCCACGCTGAGGCAGCCGCCGGAGTGAACTACTACCAGCTCGAGCAGATCGACTTCGACGGGACCGTCACCGTCCTGGGCGTGCGCAGCGCGCAGTGGAAGGAGGGCGGGGACGCAGGTGCAAAGCTTGCCGTGTACCCGAATCCGGTCGTCCAGGGAGCTACCCTCTCCATTCGGGGGACCGACGATCGGCAATTCGACGGTACCGCCAGCTTACTCAGTCTGACCGGTCGGGTAATGGGCGATCTGCCCCTCGGCCCGAACGGACAGCTGACCGTACCGACAGGACTTACCGCCGGCATTTATTTGCTGCGGGTCGGCAAACATACCACCCGGCTGGTCGTCCGACCCTAATTAGCGGCTGCGGCTCACCTGGCGGAGCACGGCCCGGTACTGGTCATCGCGTTTCCCGTCCTGGTCCTGATCGGTAAGTCCGGTCAGGACCAGGCGGTCGCCATTCAGATCGGGCAGGTAGGTATAGGTCACGTTCGGCTCGATGACCAGTAGGCTATCCCCTTGCGCTTTCCAGATGCCGTGGGTGATGTTGGCTACCTGTCCGTCCGTCAGGCGGTGGGTGCGCAGGAGCTTCCCGTCCGCCGTGAAGCGGGTACTCGGGGGGCGCACGCCGTACTTCTGCCCCCATTCGGCCTCGGTGATGCGTTCCTGGAAGCTGGTATCACCGGCCAGGTAGGTGGCGTAGCTGACGTCGAGTTCCACCGTCTCCCAGGTGCCCAGCAGGGCGGTTTCCAGTTCGGGAACGGGTGGCGGCGGAGCGGCCGATGGCGAGTCGGAGCAGCCGGCAACCAGCAGGGTCAGGAGGCCCAGAGCGGGAAAGAAGAGTCGTTGCATGACCGGCAAATATCGAAATTCGCCACCAACCGCTTCGTCGCCGGCTTACCTTTACGCCGATGGATGCCCCTCTGCGCCCCTGGCTGCTCCTGGTCGGCTGGTTGTTACTGAACCTCGCGCAGGCGGCGTTTAGTCCGCTCGACCCCGACGAGACCTACTACTGGATGTACGCCGGCCGGCTCGACTGGGGTTACTTCGACCATCCCCCCGCGGTCGCCCTGTTGATCGCACTCGGTCGCGACTGGCTGCCTGCTTCCCTGGGGCTGCGGTTCGGGCACGTGCTGGCGGGGACGGCCACCGTTGCGGCACTGTACCACTTGCTGGGCCGACCCCGCGGTCGGGAACTGACGCTCGCCGCGGCCCTGATCTTCGCCCAGCCCTTCCTGCACGTATATGGCTTTATCGCTACCCCCGACGGTCCGCTGTTGCTGTTTACCGTCCTGTATCTGCTTGCTTTCCGTCGCTTCCTGGGTGCGCCTTCCCTGGGTGCTGGCTTGCTCTGGGGGCTGACCATGGCGGGGCTGCTGTACAGCAAGTACCACGGCGTCATCCTGATCTTTTTCACCGTCCTGCCCATCCTGCCCCGGCTGCTGCGGCAACCCGGGGCCTGGGTAGCGGCGCTCAGTGGAGCCTTGCTGTTCTTACCGCACCTGTACTGGCAGTGGGCAAACGATTTCCCCTCTTTCCGTTACCACCTGAGCGGGCGCAACGATCCCTACCGGCTTAGTTTTACGGTGCAGTACCTCCTGAACCAGCTGCTGGTCTTTAGTCCGTTTCTGGTGTACCATTACGTGCGGACGCTGGGACTCCGGTGGAAAACAGACCTGCCACGCAGTTGCCGCTGGCTGGTCTTTGGGGTCCTGCTTTTTTTCCTCTACTCCACCAGCCGGGGCCGTACCGAGGGCCACTGGACCGCCCTGCTCTGCATCCCGCTGGTCTACCTGCTGTACCACGCGGCCCGGGAACGGCACCCGGAATGGCGTGCTCCCCTGATGCGGCTGGCCGCCGTGACCACACTTCTACTTTTGGTGGCCCGTCTGTTGCTCATCGCCCCCCGCGACTGGCTGCCGTTTGCCAAACCCTTCGACCACGCGCCCTGGGTAGCCGAACTGGCCGAGCGGGCGGCGGGCAAGCCCGTCTTCTTTGAAAACAGCTACCGCCTGGCATCCCTCTACCGCTTCTACAGCGGGGGGCAGCCGGCCTGGACTTTCACGGACGTGGAGTATCGGCTCAACCAGTACGACCTCTGGACCGGCGACGAACGCTACCAGGGGGATACCGTTCTGCTGGCCGGACAGATCAGCTATTCGACGGAAGACGTCGAGGTTTTTCAGGCCGGTGATACCGAGCTGCGGCTCAAGGTGATCCCGGACTTTCAGGTGGCGGCCCCGGTGCGGATCGCAATTGACGGCAACCCGCCCCGGGAGGCCCGGCCAGGCTCCTCCTTCTCCATCACGCTTCGGGCCGCCTCCCCGTTCCGCTTGCACCTGCGTTCGCGCCCCCCCCTTTCCCTGTTTGCGATATGGCGGGGCGAAGACGGGCGAAGCCGTTACTGGGAACTGCCCGCCACCCTACCGGAGTACCTTCCGGCCCGGGATACGGTACGGCTCTTCCGGGGCGAGATCACCCTGCCCCCTGGTCTTCCGCAGGGTGGTACCACCCTGACGTTCGGGCTCGGCTACCGGGGGCTACCGCCGCTGAGCGGGCAGAGTCGGTCCATTGATCTGACGATCAGGGCGCAATAGCGTCCGTAAATTGACAAGCAGCGGCGGGTGACTGGGCCGACAGGGGGTTGGATGCGTTACCTTTATACTGCCGTAGCGTTATCTGCGTTCCGGTTAGCGTTGAATATGACTTTATGGCCCGCACGCTTACCCTGCTCCTGTTGTTTCTGTTTTCCCTGCCGGTCCTGGCGCAGATACCGACCCCCGACGGCCCCCGTTTCGGGCACGAATGGATCGAATCGGGCAGCAACTACCTGCGGGTACAGGTGGCCGAGGACGGGATGTACCGCATACCGGCCGCAGCACTGACGGCCGCCGGTCTTCCCGCGGTGGAAAGCGAGGGCATGCGCTTCCAGTTGCATCACCTCGGAAAGCCCGTTGCGATCGACGTTCGGGCCGATGGCATCCTGTTCTACGGCGAACGGGCCCGGGGGGAACTGGATGCTTACCTATTTGAAGACCCGGCGGAGCAGCAGCTCAATCCGGAGTACGGCATGTACACGGATACCGCGAGCTACTACCTCAGCGTAGCCGACGCAAGCGGCACCTTCCCCCGCTACCGGGAAGGGCAGGGCGGAGGGGGATCGGAACTTTCGGTCATTTACCGGACGGCGGAGCGGGTGTTCGGGGAAGAGGATAGTAAGTATTACTTCCGTTCCGGGGGCAACTCCGTGGTATTCAGTCGCTATGAGCTGGCTGAAGGCTTCGGTTCCCGGAGTAGAAACAACCTCTTGTCGTCAAATGGATCCACCGTTTCCTCTACGGAGCTGGATCTGCCCGGGGCGGTCGGTGGGACGGGAAGTTTGGAGCTGCGCTTCGGCCTGGCCTTTCCGCTGACGCACAATCAGCGCATCTCCGTAAACGGGACGGAAGTCGGTACCGTGGAAGCCACTAACTGGAGTCTGCACCAGCCCGTGTACTCCGTCAACCTCACCGGCGATCGCGCTACGGTACGGGTAGAAGGAACGGGTGGCGATCAAGACAAGGCGAACCTGGCCTATATGCGCCTGTCATACCCGGCAGCCGTTGGCCGGGCGGGGGCGCAGTTGCGGTTCAGCCTGCCGATCGGCGGGGCGGCCTCGCTCCGATTTTCGGACCTTCCTTCCGCCGCCCGACTTTACGACCTCACGAACGGCGTAGTGTACCTTCCCGACAACGGTGTATTCCGGCTGTCGGAAGCGGGAACGGAGCGGCAGTTTTGCTTGCTGGTCGAACCCAAAACGCCGGCATCGAGCGAGGGGATGGTATTGGCCGACAACCTCCCCCCGGCCGGGGCGCAGTACCTGATTCTGAGTAGCCGGCGGCTGGCCGGATCGGAGCTGGACGAAATGGCCGCCTACCGGAGCTCACCCGCGGGGGGCGGGTACCTGGTGCATACCGTCTATGCAGAGGATCTTTACAACAGCCACGGCTACGGGCTGGAGCGGCATCCGCGGGCCATCAAGAATTACCTGGAAGCGGCCGTGGCGGCCGCGCCTACCCTGGAGTACCTCTTCATCGTAGGGAAGGGGCGGGAATACCCTTCGCGGCGCACGGCGGAGCAGTTGGAACGTGCCTGGCCGACCTTCTTCGTGCCCAGTTTTGGCCTGCCCGCTTCGGATAACCTGCTGACCGCACCGATCGGCGGCAACGTCCCCCGCCTGGCCACCGGCCGGCTAGCCGCCATCGAGCGGGGGGAGATCGCCACTTACTTACGCAAGCTTAGGGAGGTGGAGCGGCAGGTCGACCAGGCCGGGCAAACCATCGCGGAGCTCGACTGGATGAAGCAGGCCCTTTTCCTGGGTGGGGGGCAGACGCCCGGGGAGCAGGCGCAGATCCGGCAGAACCTGGCTGGAATGGAACGAATCATCGAGCGAAGTGAGATGGGGGCCGAGGTCACCAGTTTCTTCCGCACCAGCAGCGAACCGATCGAGAATAGCCGCAAGGACGCCATCTTCGAACGCATCAATACGGGCACCTCCATAATTGCCTTCCACGGCCACTCCAGCACGCAGGGCTTTGACTTCAGCATCGACAACCCGGACAATTACGAGAACCGGGGGAAATATCCCCTCATGCTGAGTCTGGGCTGCTATAGTGGTGATGCCTTTGTGGCCGACCGCAGCATCAGCGAGCGCTTCATCTTTCTGAATGACGGCGGGGCCATAACCTTTGCCGCATCCAAGGGGCTGGGGTACCCGTCGGCCCTCGGCGTATACGGTGAGACGCTGATGCAGCAGATTGGTAACGAGACCTACGGGCAGGGGGTAGGAAAGGCATTCCAGCGCACCTCAGCCGCCCTGACGAATAATTTGAACTTCCCGATTCAACTGCTGCTCGAACAATTTTCCCTCAGTGGGGATCCAGCCTTTCGCATACACCCCCGGCCCGGACCGGACCTGGTTATCGTCCCGGAATCCGTATCGTTTAGGCCCGCCGTCGTTCCGGCCCAGGACAGTTCCTACACCATTTCATTGCAGGTGTTGAATCTGGGGTCCTACACGGAAGATACTCCGGATTCGGTCACCCTCCGATTTCGGCAGAAACTGCCCAACGGGGAGATCAGAGCGCTTGGCAGTTCGCAGATCGTTACGCCCAGTTACGCCACTCCGGCCGAGTTTGAACTACCGAACCTAGGCTTTCAGGCTATCGGCGCCAATCGTATCCTGATAACCATCGATGCCGAAAACGCGGTGGCGGAACTTCCAGCGCCAGCGGCCGAAAACAATAATGACCTGGTCATTGGCAGTCTGGAAGGCATCCCCCTTACCGTAGTGGCGAACACGGCCCGGGCTGCCTTTCCGCCGGCCTATGCAGTCGTCGGGGGGGAAGTCGAGCTGATCGCCAACTCTACGGACCCCCTGGCTCCCCAGCGGGACTATATCGTACAGCTTGCGACCGAGTCGGACTTCGCCGAGCCCCTGGTCGACGAAACGATCACGCGCGATGGCGGGGTGATGCGGTTTATGCCCTCACTCAATTATTCGGATTCCACTACCTATTACTGGCGAATCAGTCCCGACAGCGCCAGCAATCCGACTATCGGCTACATCTGGAGTAGTAGCAGCTTCACCTACATCAGGGGGCAGGAGGAGGTCGGTTTTGCCCTTCAACACCCCGGTCAGTTGGCCGATGGGGACACGGACCGCCTGTCGGTCGATAGCCGGAGCGAGGAGTGGAACTTTGCGCGAAATGTAAACGACGTGGAGCTATTCAATGGCGTTTTTGAGGACAGTTTCCTCCCCCGCCTCGTCTGGAACGGTACCCGATTCAGCTCCCCCCACCCCTGGCGCGTCCGGGCCGGTATTCAGGTAATGGTCATCGACAGCACCAACAACAGCAACTGGTACCGCTACCCCGGCGATAATGCCTTCAACAGCGTGGGCCGGGCCTCTACAACCTGGAACTTCGACACCCGCACTCCCGAAGGCCGGGAAGGGCTCATGCGCTTTCTGGACGAGGGGGTGGAAGCCGGAAAGTACGTCCTGGTCTGGTCGGTGCAACGCGGTAGTGACATCGAGTACCACACCGACGGCTGGGCGGAAGACAGCATCCGGCTCGGGCAATCCATCTACGACGTACTGGAGGCCGAGGGCGCGGAACAGGTACGCCTGCTGCAGCAACTGGGCTCCGTCCCTTATACCTTCGCCTATCAAAAGGGCCGCGGGCTACTCGCCGAAGCCATCGCCACTTCCCAGGACGGGCAAACCTCCGTACTCATCCCCATTCAGGAAAATTCGCAAGCCGGTTTCTACAAATCGATGCCCGTCGGACCGGCCCTACAGTACCGGGACCTCGAGTTGCGCTTTCTCCCCTACCGCGTCGGGCCCGCCGACAGCAGCCATTTCCGACTGATCGGCATCGATGATCGGGAACAGCGTACCACCCTTCGGGAACAAGCCTTCGACCTGTCGAATGATTTGATCTACACTTTCGACATCAGCGAAATCGACGCCACTCAGTACCCATTCCTGGTGGTGGAAGTGGACATCTACGACGAGGAAGACCGAACGGCGGCATCACTGGAAGAGATATACCTCAACTACCAACGCCCGCCTGACGTGGCGGTCAACACCGCGATCGCCTACACTACACCTGACACCCTCATCCAGGGTCAGTCGTCCCGCTTCGAGGTTGGTTACGAAAATATTTCGGCTACCGACATGGATAGTCTGCTCATCAAACTGGATGTGATCGACGCCCGGAACGATGTCTCCACCACTTACGCGCGGCAGCCGCCCCTGCCAGCCGGCGCATCGGGTACGGTCAGCTTCGACCTACCCAGCGATGCCAACACCGAACTGCGTATGCAGCTGATGCTCAATCCCGACGGCGACCAGCCCGAAGACCAGCTCTTCAATAACTTCCTGACCGACCGCATCGGCGTGGGCGTCGACCGCATCGACCCCGACCTGCAAGTCTACTACGACGGGCGCCGCATCCGTGACGGCGAACTGATCAGCAGCGAACCAGAGATCCTAGTCCAGCTGCGGGACGAGAACCCCTTCCGCCGCCTCGATGACTCCAGTGCCTACACCATCGTGCTGCGGGCTCCCGACGGTTCGGAAGAGCGCGTCCGCATGTCGGACAGCCGGGTCGACTACCTGCCGGCCCCCGCGGACGGCGACAACCTCGCCGAGATTTACTTCCGCCCGGAACTGCGCGTGGATGGGGAGTACAGCCTCATCATCGAAGCTACCGACCGGGCGAGCAACAAGGCGGGCCGGCTGGCGTACGAGCAGTCCTTCGAAGTTATCAACGAGCAGCTGATCGCCAACGTGCTGACCTACCCGAACCCCTTCTCCACCCAGACGAGCTTCGTTTATACCCTGACCGGCAACACCCCTCCCGAAATGTTCCGCATCCAGATCATGACAGTCTCCGGGCGGGTGGTCCGGGATATCGACCTGCTGGCCCGGGAGGACATCCGCGTCGGTACCCACCAGACGGAATTCAAGTGGGACGGTACCGATGAATACGGTGACCAGCTCGCCAATGGCGTCTACCTCTACCGCGTCATCACCTCCGACGGGAACGGGGCCGAACTGGAAACCTACGATACCGGAACGGACGCCTTCTTCCAGAACGGGCTCGGCAAAGTGGTCATTCTCCGCTAACCGGTACCGGGTCCAGCCGGACCTCCTTGATCCACAGGCCCTCCTCACCGGAGGTTGGCTGCGGACTACGGATCATTAGTTCCTCCGTTCCCGCCGGCACCTCGATCCGGCCGACTTCCCGTTCGGCCCAGCGGCGGGGGTAAACCTCCTTCCGGGTCAGGCGGTCGGCGACGGGCAGCTGCTCCGTCCGGGCGGGCGGCAGATCGATCGTCAGGCGATTGCCGGCACCGGCGACCACCGTGGCCGCACGCGGGCCGGCTGCTCCGGAGTGATAGCGCACCCTGACGGCGTAGGTGGTGGTCTCATCGATCGTGACCGGCCAGTACACCCCCTCCGGACCCAGGTCGATGAAGAAGTCGTTCGCCCAGCCGTGCCCCTCCCGGAAGCGGGCCTCTCCGCGGGCTTGTCCCTCGTGGGCCAGTAAGCGAATGGAAGCGGGGGCCGCGAGAAGGTCGATGGGTGGGGCTACGCGATCGGGCCGGCCGATACGGGGGGCAAAGTCGCGGTAGGTTGTCGCCAGTTGCCGCCCCAGTTCACCGGCCTCGGCAAAGATGTCTCGCTTCTGCCCGGGGTCGTTCGCCAAATCATAGAGCTCGGAGGTCTGCGCGTCGGGGGCCACGTACAGGTAGCGGCCATCGCGCATACTACCCGGGTAGCCAGTATATTCATTACCGTGTTTAAAGGCGAAGACGTAGCGGTGCGGGAGGGTATCGCCAGCGAGCAGGGGGAGAAGGCTTTTACCGTCGATGTCCTCCGGGGCGGTGGCGATTCCGGTCAGTTCCAGCAGGGTGGGCAGCAGATCGATGTGGGCGGCCGGGGTCGCTATTTTCCTGCCGTTCGCCGGGTGGCCGGCGGGTAACCGGATGCCGAAGGGTACCCGCACCCCACCCTCGTCGACGTGGCCCTTCACCCCCTTCAGCCCCATGCGGTAGCGGTAGCCGTTCGGGCCGTTATCGGTGGCGAAGACGACTATGGTATGGTCCAGTTTTCCCGCTGCTTTCAGTGTGTCCATCAGTTGACCGATGCGGTCGTCCACGCTCTCGATCATCGCATACACACCGGTGTTGAAGGAGTCGAGACCCAGGCTGGCCTTGCGGTCCCAGTAGGCATCGGCTACCTGTACCGGCGTGTGGGGGGCCTGGTAGGTCAGCATACAAAAGAAGGGCTGGGGGCCGGAGAGCATGAAATGGGCGGCGGTGTCGGTCAGGATCTGAGTCAGATCGCCCCTGAAGGGCACCGGCTCGTCGCGTTCGTTTTTCAGCTCCCCGTTGAAGTAATCGTTGAAGTGCCCCATCGTGAAGCCCAGAAACTCCCCGAAGCCCTGGGCGGCCGGGTGGTAGGGGAAGGTGGCCCCGTTATGCCACTTGCCGAACAGCCCCGTGCGGTAGCCGGCCCCCTGCAAATATTCGGCTACGGTTTTGATCTCGTCGTCCATCGTTTCCAGCCGGTTAGTGACCGAGATCGCGCCGGTGCGGGGGTGGTAGAAGCCGCTCAGGAAGCTGGCCCGCGTAGGGGCACAGACCGGGCTGACGTAGAAGCGGGTAAACTCCACTCCCTCGTTCAGAATAGCGTCCATATGGGGGGTAGATATACTGTCGTTGTCGTGGCTACTCAGGTCGCCGATCCCCTGGTCGTCGGTGAGGATGAACAGAACGTTGGGCCGTTCCGTGGTCGGACTTTCGGCCGTGGCAGCGGGCGGCGGCGCGCAGGTGCAAAGAAGGAGCGGTAAAACGCAAAGCAGGAAGGGTCGCATATTGGGAAAGATAAGGCGCGTACAACTGCTCGCAATCCACGCCGTTCCTTAGCTCGAATGCGCATCCTGATCATTTTACTGACCATTGGGACTGGTCCCGCCCTCCGGGGGCAAGGACTGCTGGATAGCCTGGCTACCGAAGTCTGCCGCTGTATGACGGACCGGGACGAACTGGTGTACCCCCGCCTGCAGGCCGACCGCTGCGTGCAGACCGTGGGCCTGGCCTACGAGGTACAGATACGGGACACCTTCTACCTCTCCGTACTCGACGCGGCCGATCGCCGACGGCTGAGCGAACTACTCATCTACCCCCTGAGCCGCGACTGCCCCGCCCTGGCCAACTTGGATCCGGGCCGGGTGGAACCTTCCTTCCGGTACAGCGACCTCAATCTGGCCACCCCGCCCCGCCCGGCCGCCCTCAAGCAACCACCGGCCCTTCCGCTCACCCCGGTTCTGGGGGAGGGGGCCGAAGAATGGACCGTAGCGGCGACCTACGTCGGAACCGCGGGCCGGGAACGCGTCGTACTGCGGCTGGCGGACGGGCGGGATGTCACCTTCGCCGCACCCCCCCGCCTCCTGCGCCGTGCCGGCTGGCGGAAAGGGGAAACCGTCCGGGTCACCTACCGGCTTGACTGGCGCGCCGCTACCGACCGGGCCGTTCCCACCATCACCGCAGCGCAATAAGGCGAGATATTTCACTTTCAGTAGAAACTGAAAGTTTGTCCGGCTGTTGTAAGAAAACTTACTTCCCGCGTATGACCCCCTCCAATCTGAGTAGCGTTCTTTCCGATTCCCGACTCCCCTCCCACCTGCGCGCCGCCGCCCAAAAGATCAGGGACGGGGAACGCATCACCCAGGAGGAAGGGCTGATGCTCTACAATCAGGCCCCCCTCGGCTACCTCGGTGCCCTGGCCAACCACATCCGCGAACGCAAGCACGGCGACCGCACCTACTTCAACCGGAACTTCCACATCGAGCCGACCAACGTCTGCATCTACGACTGCTCCTTCTGTAGCTACAGCCGTAAGATCAAGAAAAGGGAAGATGGCTGGGAGTATAGCCTGGAGGACATCCTGGATATCGTGAAGGGCTACGACGGGCAGCCGGTGACGGAGGTCCACATCGTGGGCGGGGTGCTACCGCAGTACGACGTGCCCTTTTACATCGAACTCTTCCAAAGGATCAAGGACCACCGCCCCGGGCTGCACATCAAGGCGCTGACGCCGGTGGAGTACCACTACATTTTCAAGAAAGCCAAGATCAGCTACGAAGAGGGGATGCGGCTGATGAAGGAGGCCGGCCTGGACAGTATGCCCGGGGGCGGCGCCGAGATATTCGCCGACGAGATCCGCGACCAGATCGCCGGCGGGAAATGCTCGGGCGAACAGTGGCTGCGCATTCACGAAATCTGGCACGACCTGGAGATGCGCTCTAACGCCACCATGCTCTACGGCCACATCGAGCAGTACCACCACCGTGTCGACCACCTCGAAAAGCTGCGTGCCCTGCAGGATAAAACCGGCGGCTTCCAGACCTACATCCCCCTCAAGTTCCGCAACGAGAACAACGAGCTGAGCCACCTCGAGGAAGTCAGCGTCATCGAAGACCTGCGCAACTACGCCATCGGCCGCATCTACCTCGACAACTTCGCGCACGTGAAGGCCTACTGGCCCATGATCGGCCGCACCACCGCCCAGCTAAGCCTCGGCTTCGGCGTCAACGACATCGACGGTACCATCGACGATACCACCCGCATCTACTCGATGGCCGGTGCCGAGAAACACCCCGCTATGAGCACCGAAGATTTGGTGAAGTTGATTCGCGCCGTCGGTCGCCGCCCCATCGAACGCGATACCCTCTACGGCGTCATCGAAGACTATACGAATGCGGAGTTCGCGAGTGATACGGAGTATCGGGGGTATACGGCGTTGCCGGTAGTTTGAGGTGTCAGGTGTCAGGTTTCAGCCGCGCACACCCGGCACCCGATACCCATAATCCGCGTAAATCCGTGCAACAATCCGTGCCCAATCCGTGGTGAAAAAACGAGCGCAGCGAGCATCCCGCAAATCCCAATCGTAATTCGTAAATGGTAAACCGTAAATTCTACCTCGTCCG
>CAZKPE010000059.1:0-3882 GCA_964554545.1 uncultured Lewinella sp. | reverse complement strand
CCCTCACCCCCGGCCCCTCTCCAGGGGAGAGGGGGGACGTACCCCAAGCGAATGTTTCGTACTCATATACGATCCTGAAATCTTTACGCCTTATACGGTTAATCCATATGAAATTCAAACTGCTTAGTTGTGTCACCAATAGTCCGGCAGTAAAAACCGAAACTCATCTGAATGACTTCCCCCCTCTCCTTCGGAGAGGGGCCGGGGGTGAGGGAAAACGAGCGCAGCGAGCATCCCCAGCTGAAATCCGCGTAAATCCGTGCAATAATCCGTGCCCAATCCGTGGTAAAAAAAATGAGCGCCAGCGAGCAGAGCCGCAAATCAAAAATCGTACGTTGTAAATGGTAAACCGTAAATTCTACCTCGTCCGTCACGGCCAGACCGACTACAACCTCCGCGGCATAGTCCAGGGCAGCGGCGTCGACTCCAGCCTCAACCACACCGGGCGGGAGCAGGCGGAGCACTTTTACCGGGCCTACCGGGAGGAGCCCTTCGAGGTAGTACTGACCAGCACCCTGAAACGGACCTGGGAGACGGTAGCCGGCTTCATCGACGACGGCCTCGCCTGGGAGAAGCACGCCGACATCAACGAGATGTGCTGGGGCAGCCACGAGGGGAAGCTGGGAACCCCCGAAAGCATCGCCGAGTACCAGCGGGTGAAGGACGAATGGGGAATGGGCCAACTGGACGGCCGCATTGGCGGTGGCGAAAGCGCGCGGGAACTGGGTGAGCGACTGGAACGCTTCATCGACCACCTGCGCGGGCGGAAGGAGCGGCGCATCCTTATCTGTAGCCACGGTAGAGCCATGTGCGGACTGGTCACCCTCATGCAGGGCAAGCCGCTACCGATGATGAACGAACTGCGGCACAGCAACACCGGCCTCTGGGTAGCCGAACAACGGGCGGACGGGCTGTTCGACTTCAGCGTGCGCAACGACCGCCGCCACATCCCCGAACCCCTCAAACTCGGCCAGTGGTAGACCCCCTGAATCTCGTGGCCGTTTCTTACCTCAACACCAAGCCCTTGCTGTACGGCCTGTTGCGGAGCCCCATTAGCGACCGGCTGCGGATGGACCTGGCGATCCCGAGCGAGTGCGCCCGCCGACTGGTGGAGGGGGAGGCCGATATCGCCCTGGTGCCGGTGGCCGTGCTGCCCGAGCTGCCCGACTACGAGATCATCAGCGACTACTGCATCGGCGCGGATGGGGAGGTCGCCACCGTCTGCCTCTACGGCGACGTACCGCTGGAGCGGATGACCCACCTCTACCTCGACCACCACAGTCGCACCTCCGTGATGCTCACCCGGCTACTGATGGAGGAGTACTGGCGGCACGACATTTCCTACCTGGAGGCAGAAGAGGGCTACATCGACCACATCAACGGAAGCATTGGCGGACTGGTCATCGGCGACCGCACCATCGGGCTAGAGCGGCGCTTCAGATACGTCTACGACCTCGGCGCGGCCTGGAAGGCGCATACGGGGCTGCCCTTCGTCTTCGCCGCCTGGGTGACGACGAAGAAGCTGGACCGGGCCTTCGTAGCCGAGTTCAACGCCGCCCTGAAGGAGGGACTGGATCACTTGCCGCAGTTGCAGTTGCTGCTCCCCGCCCCCGCCCCGGGCTTCGACCTGACGCACTACTTCACTCACCACATCGACTACGAGCTGGATGAGGGGAAGCGGGAGGCGTTGGAGCGCTTTTTAGGGTTTATCGGTCAGCCGGCGTTTTCGCTCCCGTAGGCGTTCCAGTCGCTGTTCCAGCCGTTCTTCCTCCCGTTCCAATCGTTCCAGGTTGAGAGAATCGAAGGGGAAGCGGAAGTCAAAATCCTCCATCATCTCGAAGCGATCAAAGTGCTCCATCCGGAAGCTATCGAGGTTAAAGCGTTCGGCTATTCCCAATAGGTGGTGAGCGGAGTCGAGCTGAAAATTCAACCTTTCAAGTTGGAAGTTCTCCAGTTGACGGCTTACGCTATCTAGGCGGAAAGCCATTCCTTCCAGTTGCTTCGTGTCCGGAAACTCGAATTCGAAGCGGTCCCCGTCCTGGTTCAGCGGCCAGTTCCGGAGGTAGCGACGATCCGGGTCCATTCCTTCCAGTAGCTCTTCCGCCAGCTCTTCGTTCTCTTCGAACTCTTCGGGGGGCACTTGCCGACCTTCGATCTGTAGTTCCTTAATCTTGCCATCTTCAACGCGGACTTTCGTGACTTCACCGTTACGGATGCGGGTCATCTCGTGCTTCCCGTCGGGAAGGGTGTCCGGGGGCGGCAGGGGGGCGGGCGCGGGCGTCCCGATAGCTATCGGGACAACATTTGCCGGCAATTCGGAAGGAATAACCGCTTCGGGTGTAGATACTGCCGTAGCGATCAGAATGAATACCGCGAGCAGCGGCAGCAAAAATAGGGTCCGTTTCATGGTGTAGCGAATCGGTTGGTGAAGAAGGAAGCGTTGAACGCGGTGCAGCAGCCCATCCCCATCGGTGAGGGAAAGGGCCGTTTTCGGGCTTGTGGTTTGACGTTGCTCGCCGTAGTGCAGCAGGGCGCGGGCGTAGGGCAGTCCGCCGGGGCCGTAGGCCAGCACCAGATCGTCGCAGCAGTACTCCCGCTCCTGCCGCACCCGCGCCGAGATCCAGTGGATGGCCGGGTGGTAGTAGAACAGGACCTCGATGCCGCACTGCAGTAGGTTGAACCAGTGATCGTAGCGGCGTAGGTGGGCCAGTTCGTGCAGCAGGACGGTCTCGGCCTCTTCGGTGGTGAGCTGGTTGGTCAGGGCCAGGGGAAGGAGCAGGACGGGTTTCAGGAAGCCCGTCAGCAGGGGGGCGGCAATCCCCTCCCCTACTCGGACGGTCAGGGGGCCGGTGTAGCCGAGGCGGCCGCCCAGTTGGCGGATCAGGCCGTGGGCTTGCGGGTCATTTAATTTTCCGAACAAAGATTGCATCCTGCGTACGCGCCCAAAACCAATCACCGTGCGGAGCAGACCGACCAGGCTGGAGATGCCCCATAGTATGACGAGGGCATGCATCCAGTAGTTCGGGGAGCTATAGTCGGGAGCGGGAAGGGCAGCGGCCGGAGCGGCCACCCACTCGATCACTAACTGTTTCACATTCGCCTCCAGGCGGGGGGCCGGGGTGTGGTAGTGCAGGTAAGTGGCTACGGATAGCACCACTTGCGCGAGCAGGGCGGCAAAGCCGAAGCGGTAGCGAAAGTTGGCCGACAGTCCCCGCAAACGGGAAACCGACCAGAGCAGAGCAGCTAGCGCGGTCGCCTGCCAGAGGGAGTGAAGCAGGGTGGCACCCAGGGCGGGGATGTCAAGCATGGCGGTCTTCATTTTCCAGGTTTTCAATCAGCCGCTTGATCTCGGCCAGTTCTTCGGGACTGGTCTTTTCGTCGCCGAGCATCCGCAACACCAGTTCGCTGCGCGAGCCCCCGAAGGCACGGTCCACGAAGCGGCCGAGCAGTGTCCGTTGGGTAGCCGACTGGGCGATGGCGGCGGTGTAGACGTGGCTGCGCTGGCTTTCGTCGCGGGTGACCAGTCCCTTTTCGGCCATAATCTGCAGGTGCTTCAGAGTGGTGGTGTAACCGATGGGTTTAGGCGGCGGCTCCTCGTTCAGTCGCTCGTTGACGGAGCGGACGGTAAGGGGGCCATACTCCCAGAGCACGTGAAGGATGGCGAGCTCGGCGTCGGTGGGGGCGGTCATTTACGAATGGTTTCGTACAAAGATATACGAAAGGGTTCGTAAATGCAAATTGTTGGGGTGTCGGGGTGTCAGGGTGTCAGGTGTCGGGGTGTCGGGTGTGCACGACCGAAACCTGGCACCTAACACCTGACACCTGATACCACCGGCCGGAGTCGCCAAATCTAACCTACAATGCTCAAGCCTTCCCCTCCAC
>CAZKPE010000058.1:13135-17935 GCA_964554545.1 uncultured Lewinella sp. | reverse complement strand
CCCACTCCGGCGCTGCCGGCGGCCGGGGGATTGAAGTCGAGTTCGTTGTTCGGCACGCCCCAATAGCTGAGGTAGTTGTAGTCGATCGTTGCGTTCGTGTTGAGGTTACCGGCGGCGTCCAACACGACGGCCCCGGTACGACCGCCACCCTCGCTTAGGGGATCGATGACGCCCCAGCGGCGAGCGTCGTAGAAGGCGAGTCCGCGAAGCAGCAGGCCGATGCGCCGCTCCCGGCGCAGTTCCTCAAAGGCAGCGGCGACGTCTAGTGCATCGTCGGCTACGGCCTCCAGGCCGGCGTTCTGTGCTGCGCGGACCTGGTCCACGATGGTCAGCCCTGCCTCGATCTGGCTCAGATTGATGAGGGCTTCAGCCTCCATCAGTGCGGCCTCTTCCCAGCTTCCCGCCAGGTCTTGTACCGCTTCACCCGGAGTTTGGGAAGCAATGTCGCCACCGTCGACGATATCGATCATCCGGTAGCGGGTACCAAACTGGATGCCCCGGCCGGCCTGGTTGACCTGCGCCTGATCGCGCAGGGCGAAGTTGCGTGCGAAGCGCTCGTCTCCCGCCTTAAAATCCTGCACCAGCCGCTCGCTGGGCTCGGCCCAGAAGTTGAGCACCGCCCAGCGCGGCCAGGGGCGATCGTCGAAAGCGGCATTCTGGGCCGCGGTACGCAATTGTAGGTAGTTATCGTCGGGCCGTAAACCCGCCGCCGCCAGTTCGCGGATAGCCGTCCAATCCGCGTCCGTGAGGTCTTCGGCTCGGGTATTGACGAGCAAGTTTCTGGCCTTGAGCGTATTGATGTTGCGGATAAATTCTTCCGGCGAGGGAACGCCGTCGGGCCGCATATAGTCGGGAATCCCGGAGGCGAGCACGTCGGCATAAACCGCCTCGTCGTCGATCTCCCGTAGGGCCGTGATCGCCAGGTCCAGCTGGGCCGTGGCCTCTTCGATGACGGTGGTGCGGTCCACGTAGGTTTCGGTCGTCTGGCCGAACTCGTCGTTGATCAGGCCGGCCGCATACATCGAGCCGATCCGGCTGTAGGCGAAACCTTTCCAGAACCTGGCGAAGGCCCGGATCGCAGCGGCCTTGTCGGGGCCGTCCTCCGCGAAGGTGACCGCGCCGCTTTCGAGTCGGTCGAGGAGTAAGTTGGCCACATTGTTGACCCGGTACATTTCCGACCATTCGTGGAAGAAAGCGTTTTCCCGGCCCTGCCCCCGGGTGTTGCGCAGCGCCAGCTCCTGACCCTGAGCGCCACCCTGGGGAGGAGTGATCAAGGTACCGTCGTCCAGGGTGATCGAGGTAGGTTGGGCGGACCACCGCCAGGAGACGTTCCCCCAGGGAACGTATAGCACGTCGCCCATGACTTCATGGTGCGTCATGGCGTACCAGGTGTACTGCTCGGTCCGAAAGTCGTAGGTCCCCAGCATGGCCCGCCGCAGGCCGTCCTCGGTATTGAGAATATCGAGTTGTGGTTCGTTCGGATTCTGAATGTCCAGCTCATCGGCGCAACCGACCGTGAGTAACGCCAGGCAGACGGAGATCAGAAGGCAGGGGACCCGGAGGGGGAGCATATCAGACATGGATGGGGGGGTTAAAACTCCACGTTCAGACCGAATTGATAGATCCGGCTGTTGGGAAAAGCGTATTCGTCGAGTCCGATACGGGTGGGATCGTTCAGGTTGGAGGCGGCTTCGGGGTCGAAACCGCTGTAATCGGTGAGGGTGAAGAGATTGAATCCGGTCAGCTGCAGACGCAGCGATTCCAGCCGACCGATCGGAAAGAATTCGGTCAGGTCCACGGAAGCCGAGGCGGTGCGCAGCCGCAGGAACGACCCGTCTTCCACGAAGGCGGAGTTGGGATTGTTGGTATTGTAAAGCGTCCGGTAATAACTCAGGTAGGCGCCCGACTGGCCGTTGATCGTCACCGGGTCATCCACGTCGCCGTGCACGTTGTCGCGGTAGCTCCACTGCTTCGTTTGGTTATACACGTCAAATCCCTGGACCCAGTCTAGTTGGAACCCGAGGCGAACGCCCCGCCCGAAACGGAATTCGTTGATGAACGACATATTGAAATCCGGCAGGCCATTGCCGATCGTGACGATATCACTGCCGAACTGCACATTGCCACCGGCGTCTACGACGTAGCCTGACTCCGGAACGATGCTGAAGCCGGAGCGGTCGTCGCCCAGCACGAAATCGCCGGCGGCGTTGCGCGCGTTGATGTCCGTCAGCGCCACCAGTCCGCGCAGCGTTCCCAGCTCCTCACCGGGCTGGAGCAGGAAGTGGTTACCCACGGGAATGTCGACGCCGTTGCTGATGGCATCGAGCACCGTCCTTTGCCGGCTGAAATTGGTAGTGAAGTCCCAACCGAAGCGGGGCCCGTCCTGCAGGGTGGCCGTCAGAGAAGCCTGCCAGCCGCTGGACGACAACGTAATGGCATTGTCCAGGATCGTGGCGGAGCCGGTGCTCGGGGCGCGGCCGATCTCGCGGATGACGTCGTCGGCCGTTCGGTCCCAGTACGTGACACTCAGACCGAGGTAGGGCAACCAACTGGCGTTCCCGCCGCCGGGCGTGATGGCGATGTCGGCCCCCACCTCCACTTCCTCGGATACCTGTACCTGAAGCCGTGGGTTCTGCTGTAGCGAACGGGGCGCCAGAAAGCCGCCGTTCCCGAACTGCCCCGCCGTGAGCGTACGAATGCGGTCGAACGGCCCGGGTTGCACCCCGGCCTGACCGTAGGCCGCCCGTAGCTTGACCTCGGGAAAGTTCGCTTTGGAGCCGGTCCAGAAGTCGAATTCAGACAGGCGAACGTACACGTCCCCCCGCGGGAACACGAAGGCATCCGACCCCTCCCCGAAGGCCGAGGAATAGTCCGCCCGCACCCCGGCCGAAACGCCCACCTTACCCTGCCACTCTACGCGCTGATTGATCAGGCCGCCGTAGGTCACGAAAGATTCTTCGATCTTATCCACGCTGAAAGCCTGGGCTACACCGAGCGACACGGGCGGAAAGGGCGGCAGGCCCGTACCGGCGGTGATCACGGAACTGAAGTCCCGGTCCCGGTAATCGAATGCCAACTGTGTCCGGTAGTGCCAGCCGGCATCGCTGCCGAAGTCCAGGAACGCGCTCAGGATGCTGTTCTGAAGCGTTCCCTCCCGGAGGCGTTCCTCCACGCGTCCTTCGGTGGGCTCGATGCCCGGCAGGCCGCTGTTACCGAGGATCGCAACCTGATTGATCAGCTCGTCCGCATAATCGTCGCGGTAGTAATCGACGCCGTATTTGTAGTCCAGGCGCAGAAAATCGGTCAGTTGCCAGTTCAGGTTGACGTTCGGGATGACCCGGCTGACCACCGAGGATCGCGTCCGGTAGGTATTCGTGTACAGCGGATTGACGGTATTGTCGCTCAGTGGATTGGGGACCAGCGAGCCGTCCGGGTTGCGGAAGCCGAAATCGACGAAGGGGCGGGCGGTGACCACCGCGTTGAGGGGGCCGCTGCCGTTGGAGGCCCCGGTGATGCCCCCGGTTTCGTTGTTGCCCCGGATAAGGCGCAGGCCTACGTTGACGTCGACCCGGTCGAACACCCGGAAGCCCAGCTGGGATCCCAGGTTGATCCGCCGGTTGCCGCCCCGCAGGGTGGACTCCTGGTTGTTCAGCGTTCCCGTAACGCTGTAGGTCATCGCTTCGGAACCGCCGCTCAGCGACAGGCTCGTCCGGTAATTGAGGATGTTGCTACGGAAGATTTTTTCCCGATGATCAAACAGAGCCTCCCGGTACGGATTGTCGGTCAGTACGGTACCGCCGTCTTCGAAAAGCGGCTGTCCCCACGCGCCGAATGCGTTCTGGGTGAGTGGCTCGCCGTTGCTGTCGATCATGCGGCCGCCCGCGTCGGTGCGAAAGGCGTGGGCGGAGGCCAGTTCGAAGTCGCCGAAGAGGGGGTTGGCCACCCCGAGCATGGTATTCAGGCTTACGCGGGGTTCACCGGCGCGGCCCCGTTTCGAGAAAATCTGAATGACGCCGTTCGCGCCCTGCGCTCCGTAGATCGTGGCGGCCGCCGCGCCCTGCACCACTTCTACGCGCTCGACATTACTGAAATCCAGCTCCGCCAGTCGGGAAGAGAGGTTACGATCCGAGCCGTTGAACAGGTTGTCTGTACTGACCTGCACCCCGTCGATCAGGATCATCGGATTGGTCCCCTGCAAGGTATTGATGCCGCGTAGCAGGATATTCGCCTGCTGGCCGGGCTGCCCCGAGCTTTGTTGGATGTAAGCCCCGGGGATGCGCCCGATCAACGCCTGATCGACGCTGCCCGAAGCCACCGGGGGCAAGTCTTCAGCGGCTACTGTTTCCACGCTGATGGCGGTGCGCCGCCGATCGGTCGCCGTCCCCACGCCCGTCACGACGATCTCCCCCAGCAGTCGCGCATCAGCGCGCAGGGTGATGGAGTAGCTGGTCCGGCCCGTTACCAGGGGGACCAAACGCTCGGCGTAGCCCGTATACGTGATCAACAGCGTATCTACACCGGCGGGTACGGAAAGCGTGAAGCGCCCTTCCGGGTCAGTAACCGTTCCGGCGGTCGTACCCCGGGCGATGACGCTGGCTCCGATGAGCGCGGTGCCGTCGGTGTCCGTTACGGTCCCGCTTATGGTCGTTTGGCAGAAGAGGGCCGTGGTCCCGACCAGGAAAAACCAGAGGCTTAACAGGTGGCCCTTCAGGGTGGGACAGTGGGGAGGTGTGGGGTACAAGTGCTAGTGGGTAAAATGAGTTGGTAAATGTAAACCCACGTCCGGTAATTACCCTGCCG
>CAZKPE010000058.1:0-13035 GCA_964554545.1 uncultured Lewinella sp. | reverse complement strand
GGGTAGTGGAGCTCGGCCAGTCGGCTGCAGTAAATGTCGTCGCAGCCCGGAATGGGTACGCCCCGCTGCAGTACGTTGTGGGGATAGTCGAAGCCGTAAAGCCAGTCGGGCAGGAACCAACCCGGCGGGATGGCATCGACCGCCGTACCCCAGTCCCCGTCCCCACTCAACTGACAGCCGATACGCCCCACCCCGTAGGCGATGATGAGGGCCGGGGCCACGGCATCGGTCACCGGCAGGATGGGGATGCGGTGACGGCGCAGGTAGAGAAATACGGCAACGGCACCGCCGATCAGTCCCCCATAGATAGCCAACCCACCGCCGCTTAGTAATTGGGGGATCGGATCCTGAATAAAGGCCTCCCATTCCTCGATGACGGCAAAGAACTTCGCCCCGAGTAGGCCCCCGATGGCGGCGCGTACGGTGATGGGCCCGACGCGGTCGCTGGGGTATACGTCGGTCTCCACGGGTTCCGGGATGGGCCCCTGCTTGCGGGCAATGGCGTAGTAGTAGCCGAAGAAGAGCCCCGACCCGATTATCCCACCGATCGCACTCCCCTCAGTGGAGAAGAGGACGCTGAAGGGGTCGCGCTGCATGGCTGCAAAATTGCCAACGAGATAGGGCAGCTTGAAGCCCAGCAGAAAACCAACGACAGCATTTACGAAGTAGTCAGCCGGGGTGACCCGCCGCTTCCCGGGGATGCGCAGTTCGCGTACCGGGGGCAACTGCCCGATCCGCTCCCGCCGTCGTAGCTCCAGCTTCAGCAGCTGAGCCGCCACCACGAAGGCCAGCAGCAGGAAGAGCCCGAAGGTCTTGATGATGCTGAAAGCATTGTCGCGGGCCGTCCCGATCAGGTCGTGCAGCAGGTAGGAGAGGTCGGGGTACATGCCGCAAAGGTAGTTACTCGGTGGCCTCCCGCAGCCCGTCGACCAGGTGCTGCACGGCGCGGCGGTAGTTGGCGGGACCGTCGGGGCCGAGCTGGTCCAGGGCGGTTTCGGCGGCCTCCAGGGCCTGATCGTAGCGCTGCCGCTCCTGCAGGAACTGGGCCAGCCGGTAGTGGTCGCGCCAGCCTTCCTCACTGATCGCGGCGGCGGCGGTGTAGGCCTCCACGACCAGGTCGATGACCATGGTGTAGTTAATAAAGTCGGACTCCCGCAGGTCGGTGGCCAGTCGCCGCAGACGTTCGGCATCCCCCTCGGCCCCCTTGCGCAGGTAGGTACGGGCTGCTTTGATGACCGGCTTCTGATCGCTACCCAGCAGGGCGAGGGCCAGGTCGGCTTCGTGGGCCAGTCGCCTGCCGGCTTCGCGGTCGAGGAGGCTGAGTTTGTCCACCGCCGTTTGGAGGAGCCGCTCGCTGTTGTAGTCCAGTCCCTTCGCGTAGGTGGCGCGGATGGCCTCCCGGGCTTTTTCCGTCACCGCGGTCTCGCCGTAGAGCGCGGCAATAGCCGGCCGGTGCTCCAGGAGCAGATCGAAAAGGCGGCTGTCGGCCTCGGTGGTGCTGACGTAGATCAGGCGGAGGGTGGCGGGGTCCGCGAAGTCGGTACCGGCGACCCGTAGTTGCTCGTTGGCGATCTTCAGGTGCGGTTCCCCCTTGCGCAATAGGGCGCGGACGTAAGCGTAGGCCGTCTCGCTATTAGGAGCCTTCTTGTAGGCGGCTTGTAGTTGATCCAGCCGATCTACTTTGGAAAGCGCCGTCTCCGCGTCCCGGATCAGCTGGGCGGACCGTCTGGCACCCACTACGCGGTGGACCAGCTCGTTTTCGGGGCTGATGAAGAGCAGGGTCGGGTAGGCATTGGCCGTATGGAAGCGGCGAAAGTCGGCCGACTCCGCCTTTTCCATGTCGTACTGGACGCTGATGAAGTGTTCGTTGAAGAAGTCCCCCACCTGCTCCTGCGGAAAGACGCGGGCGTCCATCAGCTTACAGGGGCCGCACCATTCGGCGTAGGCGTCGACGAAGATCAGCTTGTTCTCGGTCTCGGCCCGGGCGAGGGCCTGCTCCCAGCTACCGGTGAAGAAATCTATGCCCTGGGCGGTCGAGAGGGCGGGAAAAAGCAGGAGGAAAAAGAGGCGGTACATGGGGGAAAATTACGTCAACCTAACAACCGGGCGGGGGAATGGATGAGCCGAATAAGCTACCTTGGCCGGCGCATGTCGTTCACCCACTTCATGGCCATCGATTGGTCGGCGCGGAATAAGCCGAGCCCCGCCAAGCCCAGTAAAGACGCCATTTGGCTGGCCGAGGCTACCGCGACCGGGCGGGTCAGGACCCACTACTTCCGCACCCGGCATGCATGTCACACCTACCTGGAGGGGCGCCTGCTCCGGCTCCGAGACAAACGCGTATTGGTGGGTTGGGACTTCTGCTTCGGCTACCCCAAAGGACTGGCAAAGGCCCTGCGGCTGAAGGGAAAACCTCCTTGGCGGGCGGTGTGGGATTTCATTGGTAACCACATTGCGGACGATGCCAAGAATCGGAACAACCGCTTTGCCGTCGGCGGGCTGCTCAACGAGCGGATACGGGCCCCGGGCGGGCCCTTCTGGGGGGTACCGACGGGGCAGAGCGGTATTTTTCTGGGCTCCAAACGCGATTTCGACTATCCCGTACCCACTAAACGCGGCTGGCTGGAGGAGCGGCGGCTGGTCGAGCGGCTGCATCCGCGTATGCAACCGGCCTGGAAACTGGCCTACACTGGTAGCGTCGGTAGCCAGAGCCTGTTAGGCATCCCCTACGTAGCCAAGCTACGGGACCATGAAAAGCTAAGGGACGTATCCCGTGTATGGCCCTTCGAAGCGTCAGCGGGGGTGAGCGTCGGCAGGGGTGGGGGCCCCAGCCGAAAGCCCGGTGTAAGCCAGGGCGCCCCGATAGCTATCGGGGCAGGTGCAAGCATTATCCACGCCGAAATCTACCCCAGCTTACTGACCTTACCGAAACGTGACCGGATCACCGACCGCGAGCAGGTGCGGTCCTACGTGAAGTGGCTACAGCAACAGCAGCGGGAAGGGAAGTTGATCGATCTACTCCGGCAGCCGTGGGGGGAAGAGGAGAAGGTGGATCGGCGGGTGAGGGGGCATGAGGGTTGGGTGTTGGGACTGCTGCGGGAACCGGGGTAAGGCGCACCCAAAGGATGCTTGCTAGGTCGCATCCGGAGGATGCGTATCTTTGCGCGCTCAAACCAATGCTTGTCAATGACAGCACGCAAGATCAAATCCGCCCTAATTTCAGTGTATCACAAGGAGGGCCTCGGCCCCATCGTCGATAAACTGAACCAACTCGGCATAACCATATACAGCACCGGCGGTACCGAAACCTTCATCCGCGACCGCGGTATCGAAGTGATTCCGGTAGAGGAGCTGACGGGCTACCCTTCCATTCTGGATGGCCGGGTGAAGACCCTCCACCCCAAAGTGCACGGCGGCATTCTCGCCCGCCGCGAAGAGGATCACCTGACGCAACTGGCCCAACTCGAAATTCCCGAGATCGATCTGGTCGTGGTCGACCTCTACCCCTTCGAGGAGACCGTAGCCAATACCGAAGAGGAAGAGCTCATCATTGAGAAGATTGACATCGGCGGCATTGCACTGATCCGCGCCGCGGCTAAGAACTACCGGGACGTCCTCATCGTACCGAGCCGGGAGGATTACGAAAAGCTTCAGCAAATACTCGACGAGCAGGACGGTATATCGGAACTCGCCGACCGTCGCCAACTAGCCGCCCGAGCCTTCGCCGTCAGTAGCCACTACGATACGGCGATCTTCACTTACTTCAATGCCGACGGGGGCCTGCCGGTCTTCAAGCGAAGCGAAATGCGGGCCAACGATCTGCGCTACGGCGAGAACCCCCACCAGGACGCGACCTACTATGGCCGGATCAATGAGATGTTCACCAAGCTGAACGGCAAGGAACTCAGCTTCAACAACCTGGTCGATATTGACGCGGCCGTGGCGATCATGAAGGAATTCGAGGACGGTGACCCCGCCTTTGCCATCCTGAAGCATACGAACGCTTGTGGGGTGGCCGTCCGCCCGACGCAACTGGAAGCCTGGAATGCCGCCTTGGCCGGCGATCCCATCTCGGCCTTCGGAGGTATCCTGATCACGAACCGGCCGTTGGAGCTCTCAACCGCCCAGGAGATTGACAAGCTCTTCTACGAAGTACTGATTGCCCCCGACTTCACCGACTCGGCCCTCGAACTGCTGAGCAAGAAGAAGAAGCGGGTCCTGTTGCAATATCACCACCTCCAACAGCAACCGATGAGCTTTAAGAGTCTGCTCAACGGCGTCATCGTGCAGGAAACCGACCTGCAGACGGAGAGCGCCGATCAGTTCACCGTCGTCACCGAGCGGCAGCCGACCGGCCGGGAGACCGCCGATCTGGTCTTCGCCAACAAGTGTGCCAAGCACCTGAAGTCGAATACCATTGCCATCGTACGCGACAACCAGCTCATCGGTATGGGCTGCGGACAGACCAGCCGGGTCGACGCCCTGAAGCAGGCCATCAGTAAGGCCCATAACTTCGGCTTCGCTACCGAAGAGGCGGTCATGGCTTCCGATGCCTTCTTCCCCTTCCCCGACTGCGTGGAGATCGCGGCCGAGGCCGGTATCACGGCCGTCGTGCAGCCCGGCGGGTCGATCAAGGATGCTGACTCCGTCGCCGCAGCGAATACCGGCAACCTGGCCATGGTCACGACGGGTGTTCGCCACTTCCGCCACTAAGCCAAATTATCCCCGGCCAGTTTTAACGATCGCTTAAGAACCCCCGACCGCCGGTTACGCGTCTTATAGCAGCTTTTAGGATGGGTAATCCACACCGTCAACTCACCATCGACATCGGAAATTCGGGCATGAAAGTGGCCGTTTTCGAGGGCGATCGACTCCGGCTCCCCGTGGCCCGACTGGCCCCGGGCGATTGGGACGAGATAGATAAGTGGGCAACCAACCTCGGGGTGCAAAACATCATCTATTCCACCGTGGCAAACGTGCCATCCGACCGGTGGATCGATAAGTGGAATGCCGCGGGCCACCGCGTACATGCGCTGGACGGTCCGCTGCCCTTCCCCTCCGACTACGCCACTCCGCGTACGCTGGGGCAGGACCGCATCGCCGCCATCGCCGGTGCGCGTGCCCGGTTGTCCTCCGCCTCCTTGGTGGTGGACGCGGGCAGTTGCCTGACCGTCGATCTGGTTGACGGCAGCGGTCGCCACCGGGGCGGGAACATCAGTCCCGGGCTGCGCATGCGACTCTTTGCCATGCACGCCCATACCGCCCGCTTGCCCCTGGTGGAACCGGGTGAGGTGGAGACCGTAGTCGGCCTGCGAACCGAGTCGGCCCTGCGGCACGGCGCCCAGCTCGGTTGCGTATACGAGGTCGAAGGGCTGTATGCGCGGCTGATGGACGACCACCCGGAGCTCACCGTCGTACTGACGGGTGGCGACGGCGAGCGGCTGCTTTCCCACTTTACCGTTCCGGTGCGGTTTTTCCCCCATTTGGTCCTGCGTGGGCTCCATCAAATCTTGTCTTTGTATGTCAACTAATTTTTTTTACGCACCGCTACTTTTTCGTGCTACGCTGTTGATCGGCCTGGCGCTGGCCGGCGGTGAGTTGGCGGCTCAAACCATCGAGAGCCTGGACTTCGTTGACATCCGGCCCAAACAGAACAGCCCCCTAAGCCGCTTTGGCCTGGGCGACCCCCTGGATCAGGTGCACGCCGCCGCCGCCGGGATGGGGGGGATACAGACCACCTTTCAGGACCCCTTCCACCTGAATATACTGAACCCCGCCAGCCTGGCCAATTTGCAGGCCACCAGCTTCGAAGTGGGCATTTACGCCCGAAATGGCCGATTGGAAGACGCCAGCAGTACGGCCAACACCTGGCAGGGTAACCTGAATTACCTGGCTCTGGGGTTCCCGCTGCGCAACCCTATTAACCTGAACCTGGAGCGCCAGCTCAATTCGTGGAACGGGGGGATGGCCTTCAGTCTGGCGCCGACCACCCTGGTGGGGTACGATCTCCAGCTTACCAGCGGCGATACCGACGAGACGATCACGAATAATCAGCTGCGGGGCACCGGGGGCAATTACCGCTTCACTTGGTCGACCGGACTCCGCTACCGCGGGCTGTCGGGGGGGGTGAACGTCAATTATAACTTTGGTAAGATCACCAACAGCCGGGTCCTGACCCTCGACAGTATTCCCGAAGCACTGGGGACGGAGTTCCTGGAAGAGTTCAGCGTAAGCGGGTTCAGCCTGGGCTACGGGGTACAGTACGCCATTAACTTCAAAGAAACGAATGCGGACGGTGAGCGGGTGGCGAACGGAAAACGCGTCCTGCTCGGCGTGAACGGCACGATCGGTGCCGATGTCGATACCGAGGCAAGTCTGCTTTTCCGCCGGTTTAGCCCGAACGTGAGCCTGACCGTGCGCGACACCCTCCGGTTCGAGGAGGAACAGGAAGGCACCGCCCGCCTGCCGGGTAGCTACTCCTTCGGGGTGGCCTACGAGGAGATCAACCGCTTCTACATTGGCGTGGAATATGGCCGGACGGCCTTCAGCGACTACTTCAACGACGCCCAAACCGGAACACTTGCCGACGCAGGTCGTTTAGCGGGTGGCATACAGTTCATTCCGGATGTCGACAGCTACAACGATTACTGGAGGCGCGTGCGCTACCGGGCGGGCTTCCGCATGGAGGACGATCCCCGCGAAGTGGAGGGCATTCAGGCGCGGCGCAACGCGGTCACGATCGGGGCCGGCTTCCCCATCCGTCTGCCCCGCCAGCAGATCTCGTTTATCGATCTTGCGGTGGAATATGGTAAATTTGGGGTCCCCGACGTTCTCGACGAGACCTATGTACAATTTACGCTAGGTTTTGCCCTCAACGACAATACCTGGTTCTTCAAACGTAAACTCAACTAAACCAACATATGAACTACCTACGTACGCTCGCGCTGCTGCTGGTCCTGAGTCTCTCGGCCCAGACCGCGACCGCCCAGTGCAAGACCTGGGTCGATAGCCCCCAGAAGGAAGAGGCCGAGAATGCCCACGTCGCCTACCGGAACTTCGTGAAGGGGAAGACTGCCGCCGACCTGGCCGCCATGCCCGAGAGCGAGTTCAACGATGCCTTCCGCAACTGGAAGAAGGCTTACGACCTGGCTCCCGCCGCCGATGGCAACCGCCCCTTCCACTACCGGGACGGGCGCATGTTCTACAAGGCCATGCGGCAGAATGCCACTGACGAGGCCAAGAAGCAGGAATACACCGACATGATCTTCAAGCTCTACGACGAGGAGCTGGAGTGCTACCCCAAGTATCAGGCCTTCCTGCTGGGTCGTAAGGGCTCCGACATGTTCTATCTTTCGGGCTACAGCGAGGATGCCATAAAGGTCATCGAAGAGGCCATGGACAGCGGCGGAAACGAGACGGAGTACGTCGTATTGGCCCCCCTCGGTAAGCTGTTGAACTACTACTTCAAAGAGGATGCCATCGACAACGCCCGGGTGCGGGAATTGTACGAAAAGGCCGTCAGCCTGGCCGACTACAACATCGAGAACAACGAAACCTACGCCCCCTACTACCAGGCGGGAAAAGATAACCTCGACGCCGACGTGCTGGAATTTGCCGACCAGATCTTCGACTGCGATTACTTCAAAGGCATGCTGCTGCCCAAAGTGGAGGACAACAAGGACAGCCTGGACGTCCTCCGCTATATCGTAACCAAGTTGAAGACGCAGGGCTGTGACAGCACCGACGCCGACGTAGTCCGGGTGCAGCAACTGTACGATAACCTCTACGCCGAGAAGAAGGAAGAGTACGAGGCCGAACGCCGCCGCATGAACCCCATCTACGAGGGTAGCGAGCTGATGAAGGAGGGTAAGTACGCCGAAGCCGTCGAGGCCTTCCAGCGCGGTATCGACGCTACCGACGACGACGAAAAGAAGGGGCAGGCCTACTACTACATGGCCCAGATCCAGAACGCCGAGCTCGGGCAGTACGGCAGTGCCATCCAGAACGCCCGCCGGGCCGCTGACCTCCGGTCAGACTGGGGCAAGCCCTACATCCTGATCGGCGACATCTACGGCCGCATGAGCCGTAACTGCGGCGACTCCTGGAACCAGCGCCTGGCCGTACTCGCCGCCATCGATAAGTACAACTACGCCAAAAGTGTCGACAGCGACGTGGCCGGCGACGCCAACCGCCGCATCGGTAACTACCGGGAGTCGATGCCCATCAAGTCCGAAGCTTTCCAGCGCGGTCTTGAGGAAGGTGCCCGCCTGCAGGTCGGCTGTGGTATCGGCGAGACCGTTACGCTCCGCTTCTAAGTTGAGCGATCACCTTTGGGGAAGCCCCTTCACCACTGGTGGAGGGGCTTTTTTTATAGGCTCAACTATGGCCCATAGAGCCTCGCTTCGCGGGACGCACAGAGTCGCGCAGAGCCGTGCAGCCTCCGTTCAACTCTGTGCCCCCCTCTGTGCGGCTCACGCAGTGAGTGCTCTGTGGGCAAAACACATTGCGTAAATTGCCACCTATGTGGAAAAACCTGAAAGGCTACTTCATCATCGAAGAGGAAGGAAAGCAAAAACCCGCCTCGACCCTGCCCGACAAGCGGAAGGAACCTTCTTCCAATCCCCCGGCTCCCTCCGCACCTGCGTCCGCGCCCCCCCCTTCCGCCGGCAAGGTGGCCGATAAATTCGTGGAAGTACTCTTGCAGGCCATGGAACGCGCCAATCTGCCCGGCTTCGACTACCTGGAGTACAAGAAGTCGCTGCAGAACCTGGAGAAGATGAACTTCGACGAGGCTACCCGCTTCCAGACCGCCTTCGCCGCCGCCCAGAGTATGGGGGTGACGCCGGCCCAACTAGTGGAATCGGCCGCCCACTACCTGCAGGCGCTGAAAACCGAAGAGGACAAATTCAGTGCCGCCCTGAAAAAGCAGCAGACCGAGCAGGTGAGCGGCCCGGAACAGCAACTCCAGCAGTACGAGCAAAAGATCGCCCGCCAGGAAGCCGAGATCAAAAAACTGCAGGCCGCGATCGAGCAGACCCGCAAACAGCAGACCGAGCTGCGGCGCGACATCGAGCAGAGCCGCCGCAAGATCGACGGTACGGCCGCCGACTTCGAAAAGACCTACCGCACCATCGCCGGCAGCATTGAGGCCGACGTGGAGAAAATGCGCCGTTACCTGAAGTAGTCGATAAATTGCGGCCGCTGGTCGAGGCGATAAAACCCTGGCGGGCCGTCCGCCCTTTGTAGTACCGTAAAGCGGTTGTTATCTTTGGAAGCGGCCCCGACACTAAAACTGACCCGACGTATGGATGCACCTCAAATGAAACCGAAATCCTTCTGGAAACGACCCGAAGGCGTGACCGGTCTACTCTTCCTGGTTGCCCTGGTAGGGATCCTGGGCTTCGTGGCCGTGACCTTCGGTGCCGCGATCCTGAGTTTCATCAGCACGACGATCGGACTCGTGGTCGCCGGTCTTATCCTGGCCGCCCTCATCTATATGGTCCTCGACCCGAAGATGCGCAACCTGGTCTTCTATATGTATAAGAGCGTGATGCGGGCCATCACCGGCATGTTCGTGCAGATCGACCCCATCGGTATCCTGAAGAGCTACGTGGAGGAACTGCAGGGCAACCTGCGCAAGATGAATAAGCAGATCAGCCAGCTGCGCGGACAGATGCACAAGCTCAAGGAGGTGATCGTCAATAACGAGCGCGACATCAGCAACAACCTCAAACTGGCCGGCCGCGCCAAGCAGACCAACAAGCGCAACGTGATGATCCTGAAGAGCCGCCGCGCCGGCCGCCTGAAGGACTCCAACATCCGCCTGGAGGAACTCTACAAAAAGATGGAGGTGCTCTACCGCGTGCTGACCAAGATGTACGAGAACAGCTCTATCCTGGCCGAGGACATCCAGGATCAGGTCGCCGTGAAGGAGCAGGAACGCAAGGCCATCCACGCCAGCCACGGCGCGATGAAGTCGGCCATGAGCGTCATCCAGGGCGACCCCGACCAGCGGGCCATGTTCGACATGGCGATGGAGAACATCACCGAGGACGTCGCCAATAAGGTCGGCGAAATGGAGCGCTTCATGGAAGTGAGTGCCAACTTCATGGACTCGGTCGACCTGCAGAACGGCGTCTTCGAGGAGGAAGGGCTGAATATGCTGGAACAGTGGGAAAAGGAATCCAACAGTCTCCTGCTGGGTGAGGAAAAAAGCAACCTGCTCTTGCAGGCCAATAACGACAGCGATGTACTGGACCTGGATGCCCCCATGCCGGAGCGGCAGCGGCAGACGGGCAGCAGCAATCAGTATGACTCGTTCTTTAACTAATTCGGCGGACGAGCAAAGCTCGGCCGCCGAATAGCAACCTTCTCATGGCAAGACTCACCACCTTCAGCAAACTCCTCATCACCCTCGGCGTCCTGGCGGTGATCCTCTTCGGCGTCAACTACCTGCTCGACGGCCAGCTGTTGGCGGGGATCCTGGGCGGGGGCGCAGGTGCAGGCGTGGAACGGGAATACGACGGCGGAGGCGATACCGACGGCGATCCCATCCGGGTAGGCGTAGTGACCTGGGGGGGCTACGCCGGCGGGCAGTACTTCAATGAAGGCTTCGCCCCCTCGGCCGAGAGCCGCTTTCGGAAAGAATACGGCATCGACGTTCAGTTTGTGCTCAACGACGACGTGCCGGCCAGCCTGAATGCCTTCAAGAACGGCGACATCGACGTCCACTGGTACACCATCGACGCCATGCCGACCATCATGCCGGAGCTGGCCGACTTCGATCCGGTGGTGTTGTGGCAGGCCGACTGGTCGCGGGGCGGGGATGCGATCGTCGTGCGCCGGGGCATCAACTCCGTAGCCGACCTGAAGGGCAAAACGGTAGCGGTGGCCGAACTCACCCCGAGTCATACCTTCCTGCTCTACTTGCTGGACGCGGGCGGACTGACCGTCGATGACGTGCAGATACAGGGCGTCCCCTCGGCCATTGACGCCGCCGCCGCCTTCAAGAGCGGGAACGTAGATGCCGCCGTGGTCTGGTCGCCCGACGACGAACTGAGCGTGCGGGCCGTCTCCGGCGCCAAGGTGCTGGAGAGTACCCAGAATGCCAGCAACATCATCGCCGACGTCTTCTTCGCCAAACGCAGCTACGTGGAGGCCAACCGCGAAAAACTGCAGAAGCTCTACGAGGGCTGGATGCGCGGCGCGGCCGAGATCAACGCCAGCGATGAGAACAAGCGGCGGGCCGCGGCCATCATCGGCCCCGAGCTCTCGCTGACCGAAGACGATGCCTACGCCATGATCAATAACGTGCGGCTGACTACCCACGGTGACAACGTTAACTTCTTCGGCCAGAACCCCGACTTCCGGGGCGTGACGGGTGGACAACTCTATCGCGACATGGAGCAGGAGTACCGCGAGCTCGGGCTCATCAACGGACGGGTACCCGACTTCCGCCAGGCCAGCTACGGCCGCCTGGTCATCAACGCCGATGGCAACCTGCAGGGCGGGGAGAATGCCGCCGAACCCACCGCCGACTTCGAGCGGGTGGAAGAAAGCGAGGGAAGAAACCTCGAGGCCATCGCCACCAAACGAGTTAGTATCAACTTCCCCACCGGAGTGGCCAGTCTCGACGACCGCGCCAAGCAGATCATCGATGAGGAATTCGTGCAGATCGCCAAGGCTTTCGGCAATACCCGCATCCGGATCGAGGGGAACACGGACAATACCGGTAGCGCCGCCACGAATGAGGCCCTTAGTAAGCGGCGGGCCCAGGCGGTAGCCGACTACCTGTCGAGCGAGTACAATATGGACCCAGACCGGTTCATCATCGTCGGTAACGGCCCGAACAACCCCATTGCGAATAACAGCAGCGAGAGCGGGCGGGCCCTGAACCGGCGTACCGACTTCGAGCTGGTCCGCTAGCCCTCCCGTGCGGCGGCTGCCCCCCATCAGCTACCTGATCGTAGCGTATATGCTACTGGCCTTCGGCTGGTGGGCCATCCTGCTGCTGCGCAAGAACGAAGAAGCCCACCAGGCGCGGGTCGACAAGCTGGCCATCGAGCTGGCGGTACAGAAGCGGATCGAGCGGGCCAGCGACTTTCGCCTGACCGAGAACTACCGCCTGCTCACCGAGCGCTTCGAGCGCCAGCAACGGATGATCGTGGGGGAGGCCATCTTTTTAAGTCTCAGTCTGGCACTGGGGCTCTACCTGCTGTACCGTAACCTGCGTAAGGAGATCAGCGCCGCCGAGCAGCAACGCAATTTCCTACTCAGCATCACCCACGAGCTTAAGTCACCCCTCGCCGGCATCCGCCTCATTCTGGAAACCTTCCAGAAGCGGCGTGAATTGAAGCCCGAAATTCAGCAAAAACTCAGCACCAACGCCCTGGCCGAAACGGACCGGCTCACCGCCCTGGTCAATGACCTCCTCCTTTCGGCCAAACTGGAAAACGTCTACCAACTCAATAAGGAGCCGGTGGACTTCGGGACCCTCGTGCAGGATGCCGCCGACCGCGTCGCCCTCAAGTACAAGGGTACCAAAATGAACGTCGACATCGAGCCCGACATCCCCCCCATCTCCGGGGACCGCCCGGGGCTGACCAGCGTGGTCGTCAATCTGCTCGAAAATGCCGCCAAGTACAGCCAGCCCGATCCCGTCATTCACACGACCTTGCAGCGGGGCGGGCGCAGCGAAATAGTCTGGACCGTCCGCGACAACGGTTCAGGCATCCCGGACCGCGAAAAACGGCGCGTCTGGACCAAATTCTACCGCGTCGGCAACGAGGATACCCGCAGTACGAAGGGTACCGGGCTCGGCCTCTTCATCGTCCGCCAAATCGTCGATAAGCACGGCGGCCAGATCGAGCTGACGGATAATGAGCCGCGGGGGACGGTGTTTCGGGTGTATTTACCGGTTGGTTAGTCGGAAGTCTTATAGTCGGAAGTACTTCCGACTTTCATACTTCATACTTCCGACTTTCATACTCCCTAACTCCTACCTTCGCCAAATGAAAACCACCCCCCTCACCCAGA
>CAZKPE010000057.1:0-18101 GCA_964554545.1 uncultured Lewinella sp. | reverse complement strand
CGTTTTTCAAACAACTGGACTGGTTCGGCCGGATAGCGGACGTTCCCCTCGACCGCCCTACGGTAGTTTACGGAGGAGAGGGAGATGAGCAAATTCAGGATTATCGTCTACTGAGTTGGCGTCGGGTAGCGGAATTAGCTCAGGAATAACAGGCTACACCACCTCACCATCGTGACAACCGTATACCCGCCGCGGTGCCACCGCCGCCAGCAACCCGTGCTGATCGAGTGGTAGAAGGCTATCGCGGCCGGCGTATGCATGAAAGCTATCGCGGAACCTGTGGGAGAGTTTCACATAATGACGGCGAAGATTTCCCCCTTTATCCGGTGGAAGAGGGCCGCTTTACGATGGCCTGGTTGCCCCGGAAGTTGAGGTTCAGGATGGTGGGGACTGGCGCCCCCGTGGCCTTGGCCGGGTAATACAGTAGCAGATCGACATCCCGTGGTTGGGTTTGGGCGCCGGAGCGCAGGTGCAGGGTAAATTGGCGACGAAAGCCGAGCCCATCCAACACGGGGATGGCGGCCGTGCGTGGGGTGGCCTCGATACTTACGGCTTCAGCGGCCGGCCAGGCTCCGTAAACTCGATCTACGTATGCATCCAGGATTTCCTCCCGGGACTCCGGTAGCCGGGTCGGGGCCGAGTAGGTCGGCGTCAGGGCCCAGCGGTCCATCCGGAAGCCATCTTCCCGCATGGAAAAGCTGATCGTATGGCGACCCGGCCGGTCGACATCCAGGTAGATCAAGCCCTCCTCTCCGCAGTGGTCGGCCTCGGTGCGTTGCTGACTGGCCCAGGTCCAGCGGTGCTTACCGGCGCACCACTGCATGCGCCGTCCGCTTTCGGGCCAGTTTCCATCGCTACCGACGTGCACCCCATTATCTTCCGTGCCCCGACTAAAGGCACTCACCCAGACGTAGTAGCGCCCCGTGGCGGGGATGTCGACAGTGTAGTCCACCACCGCGATCCGGCCGGGACGGGGGCTGAAGTTCTCCCCTTCGATCAGTTCATCGTCGTGAGTCACCCGGGTGTCGGGAAGTGCGGCTAGGTAGGCACCACCGGAGGCCGTCGCGGCCATACTGTCATCCTGGACGATCTGCCACTGTCTGGGTCCACTGCCGTGGATGCGGTCGTAGTTTTCAGCCTCCCGGATAATTATCTGCACCTGCGCGACGCCGCCCGCGGAAACGAAACACAAGACGTAGAAGAAATACATACGTAACATACCGGGAAAGTACGGTGTCTTTACTCAAGGGATATGGGCTATCCTGCCCCTGTACCAGTTACCGTCTGACCTTTGGGTAATCACTGCTGACGATAGACGTTAATTGCCACCATCCCGGGAAAGGAACTGTGCCATGAGGGAATTAAGGAATTACCGCCGCTGGTTTGCTCATAAAGCCGTATAATAAACCGAAATGAACCAAAATTTCAGATTCCAGTTCGGCAAAGTAGAATAACCACAGAACGATGAAAAGAATCGCCCTCCACTACGGTCTTTATTTCTTTGCCTGCCTGGTTGCTATTTTTCTATTGAGCTACCTCGCCGGGCTAGCGGATAACTATGAACTGCGCGTGGTAAACGGCCTGCTACATATCGTGATTCTGTACTACGGCATCAGGCAGCTTCGCACCGATCAGCCCGACACCCATCAGAACTACGTCAGCGGGGTCGCTCAGGGCATTTATGTGGGTTCGGTCGGCACGCTGCTGTTCGCGATCTTCCTTGTCCTGTTCCTGGCCTATACGCCGAATCTCGTCGCGTCCCTACAGGAGACCACCCCACTGGGCCCCGCGCTCACCCCGATCACGGCCGGCGTCTTCATCCTAATGGAGGGAGTGGCCGTCAGCCTGATCGCCTCCTACATGGTCACCCGCTACGTCGACGCCCGGATAGAACAGAAAGCCGGTGCCGGCAGGCCCTATGCTAGCAGGGGTTAACGCTACGGCGTGAGGTCGACCTCGTTACGACCCGCCCGCAACGCCACCTCTCGCTCCATCCAGACAAACACCCCACTCACCCCTTCCGGTAGCTCTACCGTCCCCTGCCCCGCGTCCCGGTCGTAGCCAACCCGAATGGTGCCGGCCGGATGGGGCATCTCCCCGGCAATCTGAAGGATGTCGCCTAGATGGGGCTCGATGCGGACGCTCCGGAAGAAGGGGGAATCGCTATCGATTCCCAAAACGGTGCGGTAAAACTCGATATTCGGACTGGAGCCCCAGGCGTGACAGTCGGAGCGGGAGCGGGCCACATTCGGCTGCTCGGCCCAGGTGGTGAGGCCGAGGTCGAGGTTTTCCCGCCACACGTCGAGCCAGTCGAGGTAGTCGTTGCCCAGGCCGGCCTCCACCAGTGCGCGGTGGACATAGTAGCGAAAGTAGATGGAGGCGGGGGTTAGGCTTTCGTCTTCGTCAATTTTGCGAGCTACCGCGGTTAGGTCTTGCTCCGGCACTAAGCCCGCCAGGATCGCCAGGCTATTCGCGTGCTGGCTGTAGGAATCATGCGCTTTGGTATCGGCGAATAAACCCCGATCGGCATCCCAGTACTTCTCGCGGATGGTTGTGGCCAGGCGATCGGCCCGCTGTTGGTATAATTGAGCGAAAGCGTCCATCCCGAGTTCCGCCTCCAATTCCTGGGCACTCTGGTAGGCGAGCAGGAGTTGCAGGTCCAGGATGGAGGAGTGACCGTCTTCGTCCATCGGCGGCACCCCCCGCGGCCAGCCCTGTACCCAGTCGGTGTAGGACCAGTTCGGCAGGTCGCGCAGGGAGCCGTCTTCATCCTGGAAGCCGTGGAAGTAGTTCAGTACCTGCCGCATACCGAATAGTTTAGTGGGCAGGAAGTCCGGATCCGCGCCGTAGCTCAGATAGTCGTGCAGCATCCCGATGTACCAGAGGGAGAAGGGACCGATGATCTGCTTGAGGTTGGTGGGGTACCGGCTCAGGGTGACGCCCTCCGGCTGCCGGCTCATGTCCATTAGGTTCAGGGCGTGCTTGACCAGGCGGTCGTCGCCGGTGTTGTAGAGCGTGACCAGCGCCTGGATGCGGGTATCGCCGATGTACTGTAGCTGCTCCCAGTAGGGGCAGTCCATGTAGGTGTCCATTGCACAGAGACGGGCGGTGCGCCAGCCGACCTCCAGTACGGTGTCCAGGAAGGGGTCGGGATCGTCCAGGCTGGCTCGCAGCTCGAAAGGGTAGCCGACGGCTTCGGCGGTGATGTCTTTAATGACGAGCGATTCCCCGGCCGTCGTAATATCCAACTGGACGTAGCGGTAGGTGCGGTAGGAAAGCGGGGTGAAGGACTGATCGGCGCTGCCATCGGTGAAAATGGTATCCTGACGGCCCAGCATGACCTTGCCCGCGATCTCGTTGCGGTTATTTTTGGTGCGTAGGTCGCCTTCGTACAGGGCTTCGGCGTAGGTGACGATGACGGTTGCTCCCGCTCCCCGATCAAAGGTGAGGGTCGGGAAGGCGTTGGTGAGGTAGGCCTGGTCCAGGAGCAGGGTGGCCGTGGTCGCTGCGGGAACGGTAAGGGGGGCGGTACCCGCGAGAAAGTCAGCGGGCACGTCTACCCCTTCGGCCCGCCGGACCCGGGCGAGCCGCTCCGGCGTCCGGCCCATCAGCGGCAGGGGAGAAGGCAGCAGCCGCCAGGGTTCGCGGGCGTCCATTCCGACGGTGTACTTCGGGACGCCCTGGGTGATGGGTTGGGCGGCAACCCAGTCATTCGCATCAAAATTTGGCTCCTGCCAATCGGGGGTGCGCCGCGCCATCTCCACCCGGTCGCCGGGGCCGGCCACGTAGTAGCCGTTCATGCCCACCATTCCGGGGCGAGGCCCGTAGGTGCTCACCGGCACCGGGCGGTAACTCTTATCGGCGTGGCAACGCCAGCTGGTATCCGTATTGACGATGGCCGCTGCCGGACTCGCCCCCTGTACGATCAGCCCGGTAGCGAAGGTGATCTGGGCCATCTGGCGGTGGGGGCCGGCGTTCCAAACGCGGACGGCCAGCGTATTCGTGCCGGCATCCAAGTGGGGACCCAGGTCGACCTCATCGTAGTACCAGTGGTCGAGATCGCCGTGGGCCGGGCCGCGGGCGACCAGCTCCCCGTTCACGAAGAGCGCATACTGATTATCGGCGGAGATATTGACGGGAAAGGAGTCTACCGCCCCCTCCACCTCGATCTGCTTGCGGAACAGGTAGACCCCGTAGGCTTCCCGGTCGATATCGGGCACGGTGATCCACTCGGCGGGCCAGCGAGCGCGGGACAGGTCGGGCGGGGTAGCAGATTGTGCGAAAAGAGAGAAAGCGAAAAGCCCGGTCAGGCAGGCCAGCAGGAGCAGACGTCTATTCATGCAGAAAAGGTACGCAGCGCCCCGACGAAGGGCTCGGCGTAGAAGAAGCCGGCTACGGGGACGGAAAATCCCGGAAGCACGGAGGAGGTAAGCACATCCTGACCTTCGACTACCGTTTCCCGGTAAATATTTTCGCCCCCATAATCGGTATCTAAACGGTACTGCTGCACCCGCTGCACCCGTGGGTCGACGATCCAGTATTCGCTGACGCCTTCGCGGCAATAATCGTCGTACTTCACGCCACGGTCGCGGTCTTCGGTGGACTTGCTCAGGACCTCCACGACCAGGTCGGGCGGCGGGTAGTAAAGCATATCGTCGGCGAAGTCAGCCGCGCGTTCGGTCAGCCAAACGCTGACGTCGGGTTCGTAGTCGTTGCGGGCGGTTTGGACGAGGGCTTTTTCCATTCTCGTTGTACCTGCTTTGTTTAGTGTACAGTATGTACCGAGAAGCATAGATATCCTGAAAACGGCGCCGTTGTGTCCTTCCGTAGCTGGCGAATGCACCACCACCTCACCGAAGATGAACTCCGCCTTCACGTCTGGCTCGAGCCACTCCCGGAACTCTGCCCGGCGTTGTTTTTCACTGTGAAGGGCAGCTTGCATACGGTCGACGACCTCCTGGGGAGCGGGATGGTCGAGCAATTGGGCAACGAGGGCACGGGTAGTCATATCGATGAAGTTCGTTTAGCAAGTTAACGATTTTAGCCTGCACCTGCGCGCCGCCGCCCGCCCTTTTTCCTATCTTTCGTATCCAACAAACAGCGATCATGGCAGCGAACGAGCACCTGGATATTCCCGGTAATCCATCCACGGCGAAGAGTAGTAGCCAGAGACTGAGGAAGGAGGCTAAGGCGGAGGAACTGCGCGTACTAAGCACAGCGGACTGGGACTTTTGGCGTGAAAATGGCTACGTGGTCGTCAAGGGGGCCGTGCCGCGGGAACAAGCCGCCCGTACCGACGCCTTTCTCTGGGAATTCGAGGAAAAGGACCCCGCCGACCCCGCTACCTGGTATACCGCTCCCCGCGCCGAGATGAAAATGAAGGAGCTGGCGGGAACGGGAATGGTGGAGGCATACAACCACCAGACGCTTTGGGACAACCGGCAAAACCAGCGAGTATACGATGCCTTCGTAGACATTTGGGGCACCGAACGGCTCTGGGTGACCATCGACCGGGCTAACCTCAACTTTCCCATCCGCCCGGGTTACGCCTATAAAGGTTTCATTCACTGGGACTACGATCCCGAAACGCGGCCCCAGAACGTGCAGGGCGTACTGGCGCTGGCCGACCAGACCGATCCGAATATGGGCGGCTTTCAGTGCATCCCCTGGCTGTACCGCAACTATGATAGCTGGAAGCTCAGCCAGCCCGCCGACCGCGACCGCTTTAAGCCCGACGTGAGCGAGCTACGGGATAAGCTCGTCAAGGTGCCCCTCGAAGCCGGCGACCTGCTCATTTTCAACTCTACCCTACCCCACGGTATCCGGCCCAACCATTCGGAGGGCAAGGTGCGCATCGCCCAGTACGTGTCGATGATGCCGGCCCAGGAAGAGGATGAGGAACTGCGGCAGTGGCGAATCAACTCCTGGCGGGATCGAGTGGCGCCGGAGGGGTATGCTTTTCCGGGCGACCCGCGAAACTGGGAAAGGACCAAATACGGGAGGGCCAAACTAAGTGTACTGGGCGAACGACTGCTGGGCTTACGCTCTTGGTAAACGCACTCCAAAACAAACCTTCCGGCCCCGGTCATGTACCCGGGCCGGAAGGCAAAAGGAAAAGAGCGAACGATCAGACGTTATACCCGTCGTTCTGGGGGTAGCCCCCCTGCGTCCGGTCGATCTGGTCCTGGGGGATGGGCCGGACGACGTGGTGGGGCTGGATGTTAGGCCCACCCTGAGGATTGTACTCCCGCACCCGCTCCACCAGCGTACCGGTGCGGGTGAGGTCGAACCAGCGGTGGCCCTCGCCGACCAGCTCGCGGGCCCGCTCATCGAGCAGGAAATCGAGGTCGACCATGCCGGCATCGATCATCAGATCGTCTTCCTCCGGGTCGACGGCACCGCGGCGGCGGATCACGTTGATGTCTTCCGCCGCTCCTTCGGTATCTCCCTGTTGCAGCCGGGCCTCGGCACGAAGCAGATAAGTGTCGCCGAGTCGCATGAGAATAAAGTCGCGCTGCCCCTGTACGTGCTGACGGTTCGGGCGGGTAGGGTCGAGCCATTTGCTCAGGGTTGGGTAGACCCGCTCGGTGTACTCATCGGGGGTGACCACCATGTAGCGTGCGGCGGCCTGGCGATCCTGGTCCCAGTCCTCTTCCAGTTGGGGGCCGGGGATGAATACGGCGGTATCGCCGAGTTCGAACTTACGTTGCCCTTCTACGCCGAGTCCGGCGGCGGCCTCCTCGGCCGTGTAGGTCGGGATATTGCTTTCGCTGTTCGCTAGCCAGGCGGACTTGAAGGACTTGTCGTAGCGGGCATCGATCGAGCGGTCCCAGAGGTCAAGGGTGTACTCCGTGGGGCGGAAGCGCTTCCAGGGCCGACCATTGGTGATGTCGCGGGTCATGCCGGGCAGGCGGTCGTATTCCATGAGGAAGTAGAGGTGGCCTCGGTTTCCTTGCCCGTCCAGCCCCTCGTCCACCTGGTTCTTGGAGTTCTGCACGCTGAAGATAACTTCGGCGTTCTGCTCGTTGTCGATGGCCCAGAGGTCGGCGAAGTCATCGAGCAGCTCGAAATTGTAGTTTTCGATGACGTTCGTTAGCAGGTCTTCGGCCCGGCTGGCGTCGTCGCCGGCCGCGTAGCTGGTGTAGCTGCGGCGCAGGAGCACCTTGGCCAGCAGCATCTCGGCGGCGGGTTTGGTGGCCCGGCCGTAGTCGCTCTGTTCGGCGGGGAGGTTGGCGATGGCGAACTCCAGGTCGGGAATGATGGCCTGCATGTAGATTTCGGAGGCCGGCGTCTTATTGGCGGTAATTTCGATGCCGACGGTTTCCTCTAGCGTTAGATGCACGTCCCCGTAGATGCGAACGAGGTCGAAGTAGTACAGCGCCCGCAGGAAGCGTACCTCAGCCAGTCGCAGGGTCTTCCGTTCTTCGGTGACTCCTTCCAGGCCGGCACTCCGATCGACGACGGCGTTAGCCTGGTTTACGCCACGGTACAGGTCGCGCCAGGTGGCCTGAATAAAGCCGTTGGCGCCGTTCAGCTGTCCGTCGTAGGCGTTGATGCCCTTATGCCCGCCGTCCGACCCATTGGTGTAGGTATCGGTACCGAAGGCGGTGAGGGTAAATCCACGCTCCACTCCGTAAAAGGGCTTCATAAAGGAATAGGTCGCCTTGACGGCATCCTCGAAGCCGGCGGGGGTGGGATAGTAGGTAGCCGCCGACACGTCGGAGACCAGTTCTTCCTGCAAGTACTCTTCACAGGACTGAGACAGGCCAGCGAACAGAAGCAGGGCAAAGAAAGAATATAGCTGTTTCGTTTTCACGATAAGGGTATTTTAGAAGGTGGCCCGGATGCCGCCAATGAGGAGTCGGTTACTGGGAATGACGCCGTTGATCTCGGGGTCGAAGGTGTCGTACTCGCTGCTGAACCAGAGGTTCTGCCCGGAAGCGTAGACGCGCAGCCGCGACATGCCCAGGCGGGTGACGAGGTTGTCGGGCAAGTTGTAGCCGATTTGCACGTTGCGTAGCTTGAGGAAGCTGCCATCGAAGTAAGACAGCGTGTTGCCGTCCCGTGGCCGTTCCTGGTTCTGATTGGGCCGGGGGTTGGCGTTGGTGGGGTTGTCTACCGTCCAGTAGTCGACGTCCAGGTTATTGTAGCGGGCAAAGAGGGAGTTATTCCCCCGGTGGAATCGGCTGGCGATCATTTGTCCCTGACGGAAGAAGAAAAATACGCTCAGGTCGAAGCCCCGGTACTGGAAGCTATTCGTGATACCCCCGAAGAAGTCCGGCACGTCGGTGCCCAGGATGACCCGGTCGGCGGGCGTGATGACCCCGTCGCCGTCCTGGTCGCGCAGCTTGATTTCCCCCGGGACCTTGTTCTCCGCGGTGTTCGCGAATTCGACCTCGTCGAGCTGGTAGATACCGATCTTCTCGTAGTCGAAGAAGATATTGAGGGGTTCTCCAATGAACCACCCGTTGCCAATATCATCGGTCGGGTTGCCCTCTTCATCCACCAGGGCCAGTTCCACGATCTCCTCGTCGTAAGTGGAAATATTGAAGTTGACGTTCCACTGCAGCCCCCTCGGGTTGGTCAGGATAGCGGCCCCCAAGTTCATCTCCGCCCCCTGGGTGCGGGTGGAGCCGATGTTCTGAAAGATGCTGCTGTAGCCGCTCGTCGGGGGAAGGTTACGGTCCAGCAGAATGTCTACGGTGTTGGTTCGGTAGACCTCGAAGGAGCCGTTAAAGCGTCCGTTCAGGATATCGAAGTCGACCCCGACGTTAACGGTTTTGGCCACCTCCCAGCTCAGCTCGGAGTTGGGGATGTTGTTCAGGGCAAACCCGAAGGCCGGGTTTTCGTCCCAGGCGTAGGTCGTGCGTTGCAAACTTCCCTGCGTTTGGTAGGGGTCTACGGCGGTATTGCCTACTTCGCCGTAGCTGGCGCGTAGTTTCAGGCCGTCGAGCCAGTCCACACCGGCCAGGAAGGGCTCGGCACCGAGCCGCCAGCCGACGGACAGGCCGGGAAAGTAGTTCCACTTGTCCCCTTCCGCCAGCCGGCTCGAGCCGTCGGCCCGAAGGCTGGCCTGTAAAAGATATTTGCCGTTAATGTTGTAGTTCAGACGACCCATGAAGGATGCCAGCTGCCATTCCTCGAGCCGCGAATTCAGGTTACCCTTCACCTCGGCCGTACCGATGTTATAGAACAACTGTTCCTCGTAGGGCAGATTAACCACTTCGACCCGCGTCCGTTCGTAGGTGAAGCTCTGGATCGACTGTAAGAGCGTGACGCTCAGATTGTCGTTGGCCCCGATCGTCCGGTTGTAGTTGAGGATATTTTCCAGGGTATAGCCGAAGTCGCGACTGTTTTCCACCTCCGCGTCGGCCGGGCCGCCCCGGTTGTCGTTCGTCAGACTGGCCCGGAACTCACCCCGGCGGTAGTAGCGCACGTCGGGGCCGAAGTTGGTGGTGAACTGCAGACCCGGCAGAATATCCGCCTTCAGGTAGATCGGCGCGAAGATGCGCGTCACTTCCCGCTCGTCGATGTAGGCGTTCTCCACCAGTTCGGAGAGCGGGTTGGTCCGAATACCGTCGTTGGTGGGCAGGAAGCGGATGCTACCGTCCTCGTTGTAGGGTACGCCGAGGGGGTTGTTGGCAATCGCTTCGTTAACGGTAGCGTCCGAGCCCCAGTTCTGGGTGGAATTCGAGGCGGTAAAAGAGATACCGGCCTGGAAGATCTCGCCGATCCGCTGATCGAGGTTCACCCGGGCGGTGAAGCGGCGAAAGTCCTGGTTGGAGATGATGCCCTGCTCGTCGAAGTAGCCGAGCGACATATTGAACTGCGTCCGCTCGTTACCCCCGCGTACCCCGAGCTGATGGTTCATCTGGGAGCCGTTGCCGAAGACGAGGTCCTGAAAGTCGGTACTGCGCCCGGCCGCCAGGCTCTCCAGCTCGATGGGGTCCTCGAAGACCACCTCATCTGCGGGAATGGCCCCGTCGTAGCCCTGTCGCTGGCTTTCCCGCTTCATGGCCGCGAACTCTTCCCCATTCATCATATCGACGGTCCCGGTCGTAGTGGTGGGCCCGTAGTACCCGTCGTAGCTGACGATAGTGCGGCCGGCCGACCCGCGCTTGGTCGTCACCAGCACGACGCCATTGCTGCCCCGGCTACCGTAGATGGCCGTGGCGGCCGCGTCCTTCAGGATTTCCATGGAGGCGATGTCCTGGGGGTTGATGTCGGCAATGGCGCTGGTGCCGCTGGTCTGGGGGATACCGTCAATAACGAAAAGCGGATCATTATCGGCCGATAGCGACCGCCGACCCCGAATCAGGATGCTCGGATTCTGCCCCGGCCGGCCCCCGCCCTGTACGATGTCCACGCCACTGACCTGCCCCTGCATGGCCGCAACGGCCCCCGGGGCGGCGATCTTTTCGATCTCATCCGAGCCCAGGCTGGCGATCGCGGCGGTCACGTCCCGCTTTTTCTGTACGCCGTAGCCGACTACGACCACCTCGTCGAGGGTGGCCGCGTCCTCGCTCATCACGATCTCGAAAGAAGTCTGGCTACCCACCTGAATGATCTGGCTTTCGTAGCCAGTGTACGTCAGAATGAGGTTGGGATTGTCGCCGGTAACCTGGATGGAGAAATTACCATCCAAGTCGGTTACCGTACCAGTAGTGGTACCTTCTACCAGTATTGTCGCACCGATTAACGGCATCCCGCTTTCGTCGGTTACGATGCCCGTCACGGTGCCGGGGGGGCTGGCCTGAGCCCATAACCCACCAGCCCCTACCAGGAGTAGGGCAAATAGAATTAAACGCATGATATGTGGATTTACTCTGTGATTAAGTTTGCATGACGGGGTATAACGCCGTTAAATATAGTGATCGATAAGGTATGTGCAAATTATTATTCAATACTCGTTCCTGCCTTCGCCTTATCACCTGCTCAACTCCCCCACCTACCTCACGTTAAAGTGGCCTAGCGACGATCTGACATGCTCGACATACTACAGGAGGGGCCCGGTTGGGCCGTCGTCAACAAGCCGGCCGGCATTGCCACGGAACGCCACTTCCAGTACGATACGGTGGAGGCGCGGGCGCAGGTGCAGTGGAAGCGGGAGGGGGCGGCCAAACCGCCCTTCGTCGGGATCGTGCACCGGCTCGACCGAGTGACCAGCGGTGCCCTGCTCCTGGCCCGTAAAAAATCCACGCTCGTGAAATTGAACGGCTACTTCGCCGACCGCCGTAGCGAAAAGACCTACTGGGCGGTCACCAGTTCCGCCCTACCCGACCCGCAGGGCGAGTTGCACGACTACCTGTTGCGGGACGCTACCCGTAAGCAAGCCGTGGTCAGCCGCCGGCCGGTACCCGGTGGCAAGGAGGCCCTGCTGACCTACGAGCTCTTGCACACGGAAAATGATCTGCACCTCTACTCCTTGCGCCCGACCACCGGCCGGTTCCACCAACTCCGGGCTCAACTGGCCGCCGCCGGAGCCCCGATCTTCGGGGACGCGACCTACGGTTCCGATCGCCTGCTCGGGGCGCACCGGATCGCCCTGCACGCCCGGACCCTGAGTTTCCCCGGCCCCGACTCCCCGGAAGGGCGGGTGGAAGTCATGGCCCCCCTACCCGATTACTGGCCGCTCAATCCTCAGCAACATGTATAGGGCGGTACGATATGGCCTCGTGCTTGCGCTGTCCGTCAGCCTGTCCTGTGTCGACGAGCCGGTCCGTCCGGTTTCGGAACTGCTTGCACCTGCGTCCGCGCCCCCCGTGTATTCCGACTTCAGCGAAGTGTTGGATTTATTTGCCCAGCGCAACGATACGGTCTATCTGGTCAACTTCTGGGCCACCTGGTGCAAGCCCTGCCTGGAAGAGTTACCCCTGCTACAGGAGGTACAGAACCGGTACGCCGATGCGCCCCTGCGGGTCATCCTGGTGAGCCTGGACGATAAGCCGGAAGCCATCGCGCGCATCCCCGACTTTCTCGAACGCCGGGGGGTGGGGCTGCCAACCGTGGTCGTTACGGACCGAGACGAGGAGTGGCAACGGGAGCTCGATGCCAAGTGGGACGGAAGCCTGCCGACTACCTTCATCTACCGGGATGCGCTCCGCTATGTATACCGCCGTAATTTCCGAACCCTGCCGGACATCCTGGATGCCGTGGCGCCGCTGCTTGACCGGTAGCCGACTTTTTTGGCGGGATGAACTGAACGAAGCGCGGAAAATCCGTATTTTAACGGGTAAACCCATACGCTTATGCGGCAGCTGTACCTACTCCTTTTCCTGTGTTGGAGCACAGTGGCCTTCGGAAACGCCTACCGGGGCTTCCTTGTGACTAAGGACGGCCACCAACTGACTGGCTATTTGAACGTGCTGCAATACGCGCCGGGCGGCAATATCATCACCTTCACCAACGACTTCGGCGACGAATACATCATCCACCCCTTCCTGGTCAGCGGCTTCGGCTTCAACTACGACGGGGAGACGATGCGCTTCGTGAGCCGGCGCCACGAGGGGATGTGGTTTTTCCTGCAGGAAGAGATCCGCGGGCGCAGCATCAGCCTGTTCCGCCTTCCCCGCGGGGGCGGTCACTGGGTGGATGACAGCATGCTGCGGCTGTTCTCCAGTCCGCCGCCGGAATACTACCTGGAATACGGACAGGGACAGTTCCTGGGCGTACCCCGCATGGGGTATAAGCGAACGCTGCGGCAGTTTTTCGCCGAAACCAATCCCGCCCTGGCGGACAAGATCGGCTCCCGCGGCTACCGCTACCGCAATCTGGACACCATCGTGCGGGAATGCAATGAACTGCGTAGCCGCAAACGGCGTAGACTGTAAGGGCAGGGGGCCGTACCTTGCCCCTTTAAGACAGTTGCCGGTACGCACATGCTAAAGAAAGACCTCGCGGGATTTTTAGCCTTCTTCCTGGGTATCTTCGGCGTCCACCGTTTTTACCTCGGACAGTGGTGGCGGGGGGCGGCGCAATTTCTGGGCTTCTGGACGCTGGTGGCTCTGGTGGCGGACACGAATGGCGATATGCCGTTGCCCTTCATCCTGGTCGGCTTCATTCTGGCCCCGATTATTACGGCGATCGTTTTTTGGGCCACGCCCTACGAAAAATGGGCCGCCAAGTACGACCCGGAAGCCCTGACGGCGCGGGGGTACCAGTCGGGCACCATCACCCGTCGCAAAGCCTATCGAACCGGAACCCCGCCGCCCCCCGATCTGCGGACCCTGAAGGCGGAAGGGGTGAAGTACTATCGCAGCGGTGACTTCGACCTGGCCGTGGAGGCGTTCGAGGAAGCCATCGAGCTGACCCCCACCGATCCCGTCGCCCACTTCAACGCAGCCTGTTGTTACGCCCTGCTCGGTCAGTTTCCCGCCGCCCTGCGTTCCCTGGAGGTAGCCATCACTCACCAATTGCCGAAGCCCGAGCGAATTGAGAGCCACCCGGCCCTACGCGAACTCCGCAACAGTGAGGCGTACCGGCGGTTCCGCGAGAATAATTACCGCCAGCTCAACCTGCTCGAATTGACCGCCCCGGGTGCAATTCCGGGCGACCTGCCCGAGACCGAGGAGGAAGTGCTGGAAGACTTCGGTACCCCACCCCGCAGCGATGCCTACCAGCAGCGGAGCACCGACGAGGACCTGCTCGAGCAAATGGCGCGCCTTCGCCAGCTCTACGATACGGGCATCCTGACGCAGCAGGAATATCGGATGCAGCGGGAAAAACTCCTCGGCTGATGCGCGCCCTCGGTTTGTTGATCCTTCTACTTGGTCTCGGTGGCCCCATTCCGGCCCAGGACCTTGCCGGTGCCCGTAACCTGGACCGGGGGGTGCTCGTGGGTTTAGGCTACGGCCCCTTTACCTCGGCGGGCGACCTGGGCGATCGCTTCGGCGGGGGCTTCGCCGTCGGGGGGGCGGTGGACTATACGGCCGCCAACTCCGGCTGGCAATTCGGGTTAATGGCACAGTACGGCTTCGGTAGCGAAGTGAAAGAGGACGTGCTAGCCAGTCTGCGCAGTTCGGCAAACTCCCTCATCGGTAATCAGCGGGAGCCGGCCGACATCAACCTGCGGCAACGACAGCTCTTTATCGGTCCGCGGGCCGGCTACACCTTGGCAGTGGGCAACAACCGGCGGGCGGGGATACAGCTCCGCACGGCCGTGGGCTATTTTTACAGCCGCATCCGGATTCAGCAGGACCCGGTACAGTTCGTCCCCCAGCTGGAGGAGAGGCTACAGGCCGGCTACGACCGACTGGCGGGGGGACCGGCCATTTATCAGTTTATCGGCTACCAGCAACTGGCCCGGGACCGCCGGCTGAATTTTTTCGCGGGGGTGGAAGCCACGGCCGGCTTTACAACCAACTTGCGCAGTTTCGACATCCCGACCGGAGGACCGCCTCCGGATGGTGGCCGTACGGACCTGGTGCTCGGATTTCGGGCGGGCCTTATCCTACCGATTTATATCGGGGAGGGCCGGGAGATCTTCTACTAGTGCGCTGGTTGTACCGTAGCGGAACGGCGGCCTACCACCTGGGTATCCGCGTGGCGGCCCGGCTGGGCAACCGGAAGGCGACCGATTGGGTGGCGGGTCGGCGCGACTACACGGCCTTCAACCGGCGACTGGAGGCCATTCACCGGGAGGGCCGCTCCGTTGTGTGGCTACACGCGGCCAGTTTGGGTGAGTTTGAACAGGCCCGGCCGGTGCTTGCACTTCTCCGCGCCGAGCGCCCCGATCTGGCGGTCGTGGTCAGTTTCTACAGCCCGAGTGGCTACGCCCGCTGCCGAGACACGGAGCTGGCCGACGCGGTCAGCTACCTGCCCCCCGACGGGCCGCGGCGCGCCGCGGAATGGGTAGCCAACCTGCGGCCACGACTGGCCCTCTTCGTCAAGTACGAGTTCTGGTGGGATCACCTCGCCGCCCTCACTGCCGCCGGGGTGCCTACCCTCCTTCTTGCCGGTAGTTTCCGCGCCCGGCAACCTTTTTTTTCGTGGTACGGAGGATGGTGGAGGCGGCAATTGCGGCACTTCGCCCACTTCGCGGTGCAGACCCCGGGTGATGCCGTGCGACTTGCGGACATCGGCTACGCCAACACCACGGTGACGGGTGACCCCCGCATGGACCGGGTCCTCGATCTGGCTGCTACCCCCTTTTCTGACCCCATTCTGGAAGCCTTCGTCGGTGGCAGCGAAACGATATGCATCGCCGGCTCCGTATGGCCGGCCGATGTCGAGCGGATCGCGGCGGCCTGGCCGGAGGTGAAGGGGCAGTGGAAGCTCATTCTGGCCCCCCATGAACTCCATTCCGAAGAATTGGACCGTTGGCAGAAGGAGTTTTCGGCCGACCGGTATAGCCAGCCGCTGACCGGCAAGCGGGTGTTGTTACTGGACACCATCGGCATCCTGAGCCGCTCTTATCGCTACGGGACGGTAGCCTACGTAGGGGGCGGCTTCGGTAGCGGCCTGCACAATACCCTGGAGCCGCTGAGTTATGGTTTGCCGGTTTGCTTTGGGCCCCGCTACCACAAATTTCCGGAAGCCAGCGAGACGGTAGCGGCGGGGGGCGCCTTCGTCGTTCGGACCGGAGACGAGCTGGCCGACCTACTGAAGCGGCTGGCCGATCCCGGGAGCCGGTCCATAGCCGGGAAGGCCCAGCGGGCCTACGCCGGGCGGCAGGCGGGGGCGGCGGCGCGTACGCTTGAGGTAATTCGGTCCTTTCTACCGCTCCTGCTTTGCCTGTTGCTTTCGGGTGGGCTCGGTGCACAGTCCTGGTCGACGGCTACCCGTCTCGAAAAGTGTCTGGACGGCCTATACGTGAAGGCCAATCTGATGGTAGCCCTGTCGGGGACGGAGTGGCGCCCGGGCCTCTGCCTGGGGGTGAGCCGGCTGCGGGAAGAGGAGTCGACCGCCATTCGCTTGCGGCTGGAAGCGGACCGGACCTACGTCTTCATCGCGTCCGGTGAACGCAGCGAAGGTGATCTCGATCTGTATTTGCGCACTCCTACCGGTGAGGTGCTCGCTGAGGACGCTGAAATTGATGGGACGCCGATCGTCCGGTACACGACGGACACGGCCCGGACGGTACTCCTGCAACTGCAATCCTTAAGTGGGGGTGCGGGGGGCGACTTCGTCGGGTTTGCCATTCTGCGATCTGACGGCCAGGCACTTATCCGCCCGCGTTACCGGGCCGTAGTCAGGCAGTTTGGCGCGGCCGCAGGTGCAGTCAGAGCGGCGGGGGCGGCTACCGACTTTACTACCGGCGCCCATGGGTGGGCGCTGTTGGGCTATCTGCTGGGTGAGGAGGCTACCACCCTCGAAGCGCTTTACCTGCCGCCCGGAGACAACTTCATTGCCGTATCTGCCGGTGAGGACATTCTGGATATCGACCTCTTTCTGGCCGATGACCGGTTGGAGCTTCTGCGGGCGGATGCCGGCGAAGACCCCTACCCGATGCTGGAATACCGGGTCAGCGAACCCGGCCCCTTCCGTTTACGCTTAGCCATTGAGCGGGCCCGGCGACGCGACCTCGTGCTGCTGGGCTTTTTTACCCATTAATGCCTGGACATCGAGACATCCGATGTCCAGGCGGCAAAATTTACCCATTATGGCAAGCGTATTGAAAGTGATCGAAGTATTGAGCGAGAGCCCCCGCAGCTTTGAGGAGGCCGTGGCCTCCGCAGTGGAGGAAACCGCGAAGAGCGTCCGCCACATCGAAAGTGCCTATGTGCGGGAGCAGTCCGTCACCGTTGAAAACGGCAAGGTTTCTAAGTACCGCGTCAATGTCAAGATCACCTTCAAGGTGGATACCAGCGCCGCTGGGAACGCTTAGGGGGGGTGCCAAGCCCTCCGCGGTGAATCTCTGGAATTGGCATAGCAGCGTGAGCAGCCTATCTTACCCGCATGCCGATCCTGCTCACCCTACTGGCCGTCGTCGGTCTGCTCGTCCTTATTGTCTTCCTGAAGTGGCACCCCTTCGTAGCCCTCGTACTGGTGGCGGTAGCGACGGGCATGCTGCTGGGGATGCCGGTCGACGCGGCATTGACCTCCATTACGACAGGGGTCGGTGGAACGCTCGGCGGGTTAGCACTTATCCTGGGACTGGGGGCGGCACTTGGGGGCGTGATTGCCGAAACCGGTGCCGCCCAGGTCATTACGGACCGGCTGGTGGGGCAGCGAAGGGGTTACGGCGTCCTTTGGAGTCTTTGCCTGGTGGGATTTCTGATTGGCATTCCACTATTCTATACGGTAGCCTTCGTCATGATGGCTCCGATCATCTTCGCGACGGCAAAGAAGACCGGGCTTCCCCTGGTCATGCTCGCCGTAGCTAGCGTGGCCTCCCTTTCCGTAACCCACGGGTTCCTGCCCCCCCACCCCGCTCCCGTGCTGATCGCGGACACTTTCGGCGCCGATATTGGACTGACCCTGCTGTATGGGCTTATTCTGGCCGTCCCCGCCGTGGTGATCGCCGGCCCCCTTTTCGCGCGCACCCTGTCCGGTATGCCGCAAACGGAAGGAGCTGTAGTCTTCGATACCGCCGACCTACCCGACCGACGTCCCTCATTCGGTCTGAGTTTATTCTGTGCCCTCCTTCCCGTGCTGCTACTGGCCGCGACGGCAGCCCTCAAAACGGCCCTACCGGAATTGGTGGATTCCTTCATCATGTTGCTGGTAGGCGATGCAACGGTAGCCTTGCTGGCCGGACTGATCATCGCCATGGTGGCGCTCGGCACCCAAACCGGGCAGTCGCTGGCGGATCTGATGTCGCGCATCGGCGTACAACTTGCGCCCATGGCGGCCGTGCTGCTCATTATTGCCGGTGGCGGAGCCTTCAAACAGGTGCTCGTGGATAGTGGTACGAGCTCCTACATCGTGTCCACCCTCGAGAACTTCAACGCTCACCCCCTCATCATTGCCTGGCTCATCGCCGCCGCCCTGCGTATTACCCTCGGTTCAGCTACGGTGGCGGCGATCACGGCGGCGGGTATTGCCCTTCCCCTGGCGGGCACCGGTGAAGTATCCCCCGAACTGCTGGTGTTGGCAACCGGAGCGGGAAGCCTGACCTGCAGCCACGTCAACGACACGGGCTTCTGGCTCTTCAAGGAATA
>CAZKPE010000056.1:0-18390 GCA_964554545.1 uncultured Lewinella sp. | reverse complement strand
TTACCTCCACCTTGGCCCGGGGCCAGGCATTGTTGATGCAGTCGAAGATGACCTTCTTGCGGCGGTAGTCCCAGCAGCCCGCGCCGTAGTAGTGTACCTCGGTGACCTTGGCGTTCGGCAGCAGATCCTGCGACAATTTCTGCACCTCATTGTGCAACAGATCATGGGGGTGCACGACGGGATTGAAGCCCCGCGTATTCACGTAAATCCGCTCTTCGTTCTCCGGGATCAGCACCCAGTCCGCTTTGGTCGACCCGGAGTCCGCAACAAGTACCATAGTAAAGCTTTAAGCGGCCCAAGGTAGTGCATTCGCCCGTTTAGCGAGTGGGCGCGGGCGCAGGTGCAAGCAGGATGGAAATTATAAAACAAATTGTGGTAATTAAGCGATTTCGTTTTATCTTTACGCCACAGCAGGTTCCGACTTACCCGATACCATACGCACTTCACATTTCTTTCGGATGTCTGCTCCCTCTTCCCCTCCTGCCCGACCCTTGGTCACCCTCCTTGGCCGGGCACGCCGTACCGCTCAGCGCTACCTGGTTGAACTCCTCCTATTGGTGCTATTGGTTTATCTGCTCGTCAATCGCGGGCTGATCGTTCAGGTCGATCTGCGCGATCCGGCCACCGTTGTTGCCCCAGCCGCGATTTCGGAAGCCAGCCTACCTTCATCTGCTACCGGGTTGGAGGAGGCCCTGGTGAGTTTGCGGGATCGACTAAGCGGCTGGCTGCCCGCGGTGACGGAAACCGACCGCCTTACGGATTTACCGGAGGAGTTCCCTGCCGAAGATGTCGACCCGGCTCCCCACCTCAGTAACCTGACCCTCATCCTTAGCCCGGACTACGGCACCCGGAAGGGACTCGACCCGGCCATCGTCGCCGCTAAGCGCAAACGGGTGGATCGCTACGTGGACCGCTTCCGGCAGGCGGCGGTACGGGATTTCCGGGATTATGGCATTCCCGCCAGTATCACCCTGGCCCAGGCCCTGCTGGAAAGTAACGCCGGTGATTCCCGCCTGGCCACGGAATCGAATAACCACTTTGGCATTAAATGCCGAGCCAAGTGTCTGGGGTGTACCTGCCGCAACTACGGCGACGACACCCGCTACGATATGTTCCGCGTGTTTCTCGATGCTGACGAAAGCTTTCGGGCCCATAGTCGCTTGTTGCGGTCACCCCGATACGTCCGTCTGCTCGATCATGGAACCGACTACCGCAAGTGGGCCCACGGTCTGAAAGCTTGCGGATATGCTACCGATAAGCGCTACGCCGAAAAGCTGATCCGGATCATCGAGGAACTCCGCCTGGACCGCTACGATGTGGCCTGAACCGGAGTTGTTGTGCGGGGCGAAGCTGAAAGGCCGGCTGCCACTTGTCCACCTGTAGGATACGCGGGTACCCTCCGATAGTCTGTGCGTCCGGGCCCAGTAAGATTGGCCCGGCGGGACTGAGTTGCACCGTTCCCGGCAAGACGGGCGAACTGAGTTGGGAGGGTAGATAAACATCCAGAGGCGTGTCCGCACGCAGACGTAAACCTTGTCGGTCGGACGAACGATCGATGGTGTAAATGGTGCCGAATACGGCGGCCCGTTGTGCGGTCGTAAGGAGGCGAAATTCCGGTCCGGGGTGGGCCGTCAGCATGACCCGATCCGGATAGGTGGTGGAAAGATCGTTACGGAAGGGGCACTCCCCGCTTGACTTAATCTCCAGGGGCTCGTCTCTCCTTAGGTTAACGGTACCGGGCAATCCGGCTTCCCGGCTGCCGCGTATCACCGGTAGGGTCAGTCCGGTATTCGTGGATGACCAACTTCCACAGACAGCCAGATAGCCACGGCACCCATTGATCGCCTGTCGTCCCGCCAAAAGATGATCACCCTCCAGGTAAAGCACCGAGTAGCGGGTGATCGGCTTCCCATCCAGCCGCCAGTTCATATCCGCTCCGGTCAGAACGATCTGCCCCCGCCCGGAAAGCAGCCATACGCCACCCATTAGGGGAAGCTCCAGGCAGGGTGCGTGATCGGGAAGACCTAGTAAATCCAGGGCCGCGCGGCGGGCTTCTGGATCGGCCGCTCCCCCCGTGGGAATTCCGGCGGCGCGCTGACCGTCCCGGCCCCGATCGACGATCCGGGCTCCGCCAGCGTGGACGGGGGTCAGTATCAGGCTGTCTTCCATTCGGTTTCCCCGTGGAGGAGGGCGGCGTGGTGGTCTTTGCTTATCGATACGAACCGGACGCGGTCGCCGGCCTCTAATCGGGCATTCCCCCCAGCGGTAATCATTGACAGGGGGCAGTTCCCGATCAGTTGCCACCCACCCGGGCTAACGGTAGGGTATATCCCGGTTTGCCGGTCGGCCAGCCCAAGCGCGCCGGCGGGAACGGCCGTACGGGGGCTCTTTCGCCGACCGATGCGCAAGCGGTGGTGGGTTGGCCCCAGGAAGGAAAAGCCGGGTCGGTAGCCCGTAAAGTATACCGTGTAATCCACCGCCGTATGCAGTTCGACCAACTCATCTGCCCCGAGCCGGCAGACCTGGCCCACCCAGTCCCCGTCGGGGGCGAATTCAGGGGCGTAGCAGACGGGTAGCTCGTAACGCTTACCCGCGACTGGCACGGAGGCGGTCACGGGCAGGGTCAGTAGCCTATCCCCCATACCGTAAGCATCGATCCGGGAGGGTGCAAAACGGACCAGCAGGGAAGCGTAAGCCGGGACACATTCCGTGACCCCCGTCACCCTCAGGGCAGCGGTCGCGTAGGCGATAACACTGCGACTGATTTCCGGGTCGATCCGTTGCTCCCACTCCAGCAGGTAGGCCGTGGGACCGTAGGGTCGGAGGTAGCGGGGCCGTCTCACTCCATCAAGGTAGCATATTCGGTCAAAAAAAGGTAAGAAACCCAGAGCGATTTAACGGACCAGAGCAGCGTGCGGAGCCAATTGACCCGAATCAGGGCGTCAATACCTTCCGGGTCGCGAGCAATGGAGAGGGCGTCGTGCAGGGGGATGGCCCGGAAAAAGGTGATGATCCAGATGACGATCACCAGGGCCAGAGCGACCACCCACACCCATTCCCCTCCCGTACGAAAGACCAGCCAGATAGCCAGCCCCAGTTCGGTGACCATGAGGGGAGCCACCACGAAGGAGATACTCCGCGTATGATGGGGATGGAAAGCGGAAAAATCGGGTACGAAATGAAAGCTCGGGTAGTGCACGAGCTGTACCGTCCAGATCAGGCCGAACAGCGCCCAGCTGAGGGCCAGTACGCTCAGCCATTCCCCTGCGTGCATCAGGGCAGCCGATTGGTCACCAGCCAGAAGTTCACGATGTTTTCCAGGGCTTCCCGGTAGCCCTCCGTCGTCACCGGCTTGGTCACGAAGGCCGAGGTGCCGAGGGCGTAGGCTTCGCGGACTTCGCGTTTATCCTCGCTGGACGTAAACAGCACGATGGGAAACGGGGGGCGGTCCTTCTGCTCGTGCAGTTTGCGCAGTACCTGCAAGCCGTCCAATGACGGCATATGGAGGTCCATAATGGCAAGGGAGATACGGTGGCGATCTTCGTCCTTCTTATAGTAAGAAAGGAAGTCCTCGCCGTTTTTCAGGCGGATCACTTCAATGCTGGGGTCGATCTTGGTCAGGGTACGCTGTGCCAGAATGGCTTCACCTAAGTCATCTTCAATCAATAGAATACGATGGGTATGCATGGCTTTTGGTTAGGAAATGTCAACCCGGGATGGATGAATATTGCATGCCGGGCTCAATCTGAGAGCGGATACGCCACCGTATAAGTTCGGAGGGGTACAAGGGTTTATGCCCATTCGCCACTCATTTCTGAATAAGCAGAAAACGCGAACGGATCTTGACAGCAAACAGACTGGCGCCAGGAAGGGAAGCGCTAACATTGCGGCAAAGCCCACCGCCCCATGAACTTCGAGCAGCGTATCCCCCGAGAAACCTCCGCCGCCCTCTTTGAGGAAGCCCAGCGTTACTTCCCGGGGGGGGTAAACTCCCCGGTGCGGGCCTTCCGCAGCGTCAGCGGACCACCGCTCTTCATTCGCGACGGCCATGGCAGCCACATGACGGATGAGGACGGGAACCGCTACCTGGATTTCTGCTGTTCCTGGGGCCCCCTCATCCACGGTCACGACAATGCCTACGTACGTAACAAGGTCATGGACACCGTCCGGCGGGGCACGAGCTTCGGAACGCCGAACCGGCTGGGCAACCAGTTGGGCAATCTCATCCTCAGCAATCACCGCTACGTAGACCGCATCCGCTTCGTGAGCTCGGGTACGGAGGCCGTCATGTCGGCCCTGCGCCTGGCCCGGGGGGTGACGGGCCGGAATAAAATCCTGAAGTTCGACGGCTGCTACCACGGCCACGTCGATAGCTTGCTGGTGAAGGCGGGTTCCGGCCTGGCCACCTTCGGAACCAGTTCTTCGGCCGGCGTACCGGAAAACGTGGCCCGGGATACCATCGTGCTCCCACTCGGCGACCGCGACGCCCTGGAGCAAACGCTGTCGGAGTACGCCGCCGAGATCGCCTGCATCATCGTCGAGCCGATCCCGGCCAACAACGGCCTGCTCATTCAGGATCGCTCCTGGTTGCAGTGTCTGCGCATCAAGGCCTGGAAGCACAACGTCCTGCTAATCTTCGATGAGGTGATTTCCGGCTTCCGGGTCGGTTTCGAGGGGGCGGCGGGGCTGTACGACGTCCGACCCGACATCATCACCTTCGGAAAGGTGATCGGCGGAGGCTTCCCGGTCGGGGCCTACGGGGCCTCGAAGGAGATCATGGACTATATCGCGCCGGTCGGGCCGGTCTACCAGGCCGGAACGCTTTCGGCCAATCCGGTAGCGATGGCAGCGGGGCTGGCGGCCCTGGAACTCTGCCTGGAACCGGGCTTCTACGACCGTCTTGCCGAGCGAACCCACGAGATGGCCGGCCGGATCGAAGGCTACGCCCGCGAGAAAGGATACCCCCTGCACGTGCCCCACGTCGGCAGCATCTTCTGGCTTGCCTTTGGGACCGAGCGGATCGAGCGGGCCGACCAGATTGACCCGGAGAACATGCGCTACTTCAAGATCATCCACCACGAGCTGCTGCAGACCGGGGTTTACCTGGGCCCGAGCGGCTACGAGGTCGGCTTCGTGAGCGGGGCCCATACCGAAACCGACCTGCGGGAAGCGGAGGCCAAGATCTGCGCCGCGATGGACGTGGCTTTCGCGGATTAAGTGACCGGGAATGGGGAAGTACCGGTATATTGAGCGGCACGAACCAACACCACCTCCGCATGTACCGCACGCTTCTCTTTCTTTCCCTCCTGTTCACGGTGGCTTGTTCCACCACCCGCAGTAGCTCCACGGGTACCGAAAGTTCACCGACCACCTCCGCACCCGCGCCCGCGCCCTCCTACGCCGGAGACTGGGACATCACCATCAAGGATACACCCGCGGGTACCTTTACCGGGGTTCTCTCGATCGCCGAATCCGCCGACGGCCTTACCGGAACGCTCAACACCGGAGGGGACAGTATCGACCTGAGTACCGTAAAGCGAACGGAAGACGGGGTGATGGTGGAATTTTACTCCCCTGACTACCAGATGGATATTGACATCCGACTGAAGGGAGACCCGGACGCGCCCTCCCTGACCGGAACCACCCTCGGTGACTATATGACCGTCGCGACCCGCAAATAGCTACCTTTGGTGGCGCCCCCAATGAACCGAACATGGCCGACCTCCGACCGGAAACCCGCGCGATTCGCGGGCAGATGGCCCCCACCCACCATCGGGAACATAGTACGCCGCTCTACCTGACGAGTAGCTTCACCTTTCCCTCGGCGGAGGCCATGGCCGAGACCTTTGCCGGGCGGGCGGAAGGCATCATCTATAGTCGCTACAATAACCCGAACACCGACGAGCTGGTCGCAAAGGCCTGCGCGCTGGAAGGTACCGAAGCGGGTTTCGCTACCGCCTCGGGCATGGCGGCGGTCTTCGCTAGCATGGCCGCCCTGGTGCGGTCCGGGGACCACATCATCGCTACCCGGGCCGTCTTCGGCAGTACCCACCAGATCCTTACCCAGATCCTGCCCCGCTGGGGAGTGGAATGCACCTACGTGGAGCCCGACCGACCGGATGACTGGTCGGAGGCGGTGCGGCCGACCACGCGGCTATTCGTGACGGAAACCCCTTCGAACCCCGGCCTTAGACTTGTCGATCTAACCGCGGCGGGGGCCTTTTGCCGCGACAACGGACTCCTCTACCTGGTCGATAACTGTTTCGCGACGCCCCATTTACAGCGGCCGGCGGATTACGGGGCGGACCTGATCACCCACTCCGCCACCAAGTGGATGGACGGGCAGGGCAGGGTGCTGGGAGGCTTACTGCTCGGGAGCCAGGAGGTTATGGAGCGGGTGACTTTTTTCTGCCGGCATACGGGGCCGGCCCTTTCGCCCTTCAACGCCTGGGTCATCTCTAAAAGCCTGGAAACGCTACACGTCCGGATGGACGCCCACTGTGCCAACGCCCTTGAGCTGGCGCGGTGGCTAGAGGCGCGACTTGGGGCCGGGCGGGTACATTACCCCTACCTGGAGAGCCACCCGCAGTACCGGTTGGCTAAGCGGCAAATGCGGGCCGGCGGGGGGATCGTGACCTTTGAATTGCCCGATTCCGCGGCGGCAGCCCGGCTGCTCGATCACGTGAAACTCTGCACCCGGAGCTCGAATCTGGGGGATGTACGGACCATACTCACGCACCCCGCCACGACCACCCACAGCAAACTGAGCCGGGAAGAGCGCCAAGCCGTAGGGATCACCGACGGGCTCTTGCGGATGAGCGTCGGGCTGGAGGCCGTGGCGGATATCCAGCAGGACCTGGAGGGCGGCTTATCGGAATTATAGCGTATTTTTATGGAAAGGAGACTAACTTTTGGGGATTTGAATAGTTGGGGATGCATAATTGATAGTAATACTATCCTCACCTCACGTCCCGAATTAATGAATTCTCTTCTCGGCAAGCTGTCCATCACGGTCAGCGACCATGTTTACGTCAAGGACCCGGAGAGCAGTGCCCTGGGACGTCGGATCATCACCGGGGGTATCGACCTGATCGACGAGATCGGCCTGGAGCAGCTGACCTTCCGCAAGCTGGGGCGGCGGGTCGGGACGACCGAGGCCTCCATTTATCGCTACTTCGAGAACAAGCACAAACTGCTGCTCTATCTGGTAATCTGGTACTGGGGCTGGATGGAGTACCGCCTGGTTTTCCGGCTGGCCAACGTCGAGGACCCGACGGAGCGGCTACGTCGTGCGATTCGGGTGCTGACCGAGCAGGTCCGCGAGGATGGGAGTTTCTCCCACATCAACGAAGTACGCCTGAACCGGATCGTGGTGGCCGAAAGCGTGAAGGCGTACCTGACGCGGCGGGTGGACGATGAGAATGCCGAAGGGGCCTTTGCTTACTATAAACAACTGGTGGACCGGGTGAGTACGATCATTTTAGAGATTGAGCCCGACTTTCCCTATCCACATATGTTAGTCAGTACCATCATCGAGGGGGCCCATCGGCAGCGGTACTTTGCGGCTCACCTTCCCCGCCTCACCAATACGTACGAGGGAGAGGATTCCATCGTCACATTCTTCACCGACCTGGCCTTCCGGGCAATTCGCTAAGCTTAGTTCATGGCTGCATCCGCACCCCCTCTTACTCCGGTACAGCGATTTTGGCGACTCCTGAAGCCGGACAAGTCCGAGATCCGCAATGTATACGTCTATGCGGTATTTGCGGGCTTGGTCAATCTGTCGCTCCCCCTGGGCATTCAGGCGATCGTCAACCTGATCCAGGGCGGGCGGGTGAGCACCGCCTGGCTATTGCTGGTCGCCCTGGTCGCCATCGGGCTCGCCGTGGTGGGCATCCTGCAGATTCAGCAGATGCGCATCGTGGAGAACCTGCAGCAGAAGGTCTTTACCCGGGCGGCCTTCGAATTTGCCTACCGCATTCCCCGCATCCGGACGGAGGTGCTATACAACTACTACGGGCCCGAGCTGATGAACCGTTTTTTCGACGTGCTCACCGTGCAGAAGGGGCTGCCGAAAATCCTCATCGACTTCAGCGTGGCGGCCCTGCAGACCATCTTCGGCTTATTGCTGCTGTCGCTCTATCACCCCTTCTTCATCGCCTTCGGGGTCATCCTGATCCTCCTGGTCGCGCTGATCTTTTTCTTCACCGCTAAGCCGGGGCTAGACACCAGCCTCAAGGAGTCGAAGTACAAATACGCGGCCGCCCACTGGCTGGAGGAGCTGGCCCGAACGGCTTCCACCTTCAAGCTGGCCGGCCGGACCAATATGGCCATGGAGCGCATGGACCGCCACGTGAACAGCTACCTGACCGCCCGGGAATCTCACTTCGGTATTCTGATCCGGCAGTACAGTCTGCTCATCGTCTTCAAAGTGATCGTTGCCCTGGGGCTGCTGGCCATCGGTGGCGTGCTGGTCATGGATCAGCAAATGAACATCGGGCAGTTCGTGGCCGCAGAGATCATCATCATTTTCGTCATGTCCTCGGTCGAAAAGATCGTTTCCAGCCTGGAAACGGTGTACGACCTGCTGACCGGCCTGGAAAAGATCGGGCAAGTCACTGACCTGGACCTGGACAGCAAAGCCGGGGATAACCCGCAACGCCTGGCCGAGGACCCAACGCGGGGAATGTCCGTACAGCTGGAAGGCGTGACCTTTCACTACCCGACGCGTACCGAGCCGACACTGCGCGACGTGGACCTCTACATCGGACCCGGCGAACGCGTCTTCGTTACGGGGAGTAACGGAGCGGGAAAAAGTACCTTGCTTTACCTGATTGCCGGCCTGTACGACGTTCAGCAGGGCAGCGTGGCGTACGACGACCTGCCGCGGGGCAGCCTGGACCTGGAGCACCTGCACTCGGTGATCGGGGACTGCCTGCGGCAGGGTGAGCTCTTCGAAGGCACCGTGGAGGAAAATATCGGCATGGGCCGCAAAGGAGCTACCCCCGAGAACATCCGCTGGGCCATCGAGTCCATGGGCTTGTCGGACGTGATCCGGCGTATGCCAAACGGCTACGGAACGAAGCTTAACCCCACCGGCGACAAGCTACCGCGTAACGTTATGCAGCGGATGCTGCTGGCCCGCGCGATTGCGGATAAGCCCCGGCTGCTGCTGCTGGAAGATGTGTTCGAGGCGATCGACGGAACGGATCGTAAGGAAATCATCGACTTTTTGATCAGTTCGGAACATCCCTGGACGCTGGTGGCCGTTTCAAACAATGATTACCTGGCGACCTGCTGCACCCGAATCGTTGAAATGGAAGGTGGCCGCATCGTCACCTCCGCCCGTCCATCCTGAAGTAATTAAGCCATGCTAAATATCTCCGTCAACAGCGTTAATAACTACGTAGACCGCCGTGAACTCGGTACCCTACAGTCCGTAGAAGAGCGACAAAGCGGCCGGGTACTACTGCGATTGCTGACCATCTTTTCGATCCTCTTTGTTGCCGCCCTCTTCCTGCCCTGGACGCAAAATATCCGGGCCGACGGCCGCGTGACGACCCTCACCCCGGATCAGCGGCCACAGGTCGTACAATCCGTCATCGGGGGGCAGATTGTACAGTGGTACGTCCGGGAAGGTGCACTCGTGCAGGCCGGCGATACCATATTGCGACTGACGGAAACGAAGGACGAGTACTTCGACACGAACCTTTTGGCCAGGACGCGGACGCAGGTGCAGGCAAAGGAAATGAGCGTGGTGTCCTACCAGACCAAGGTAAATGCCCTGGAAAACCAAATGGACGCCATGCGGCAGACCGCGGCCCTGAAGATGGAACAGGCCCGAAATAAGTTGCAGCAGGCCCGACTGAAGGTGAAGAGCGATAGCATCGACCTGCAGGCCGCCGAAACCAACGCCAACGTGGCGCGTCTGCAATACGAGCGAAACCAGGATCTTTACGAGCAGGACCTGAAATCCCTGACCGATCTGGAGAACCGCCGCGTGAAATATCAGGAGGCCCAGGCTAAACTGATCAGCGCGGAGAACAAACTGCTGGCGAGCCGCAACGACGTGCTCAACGCCCAGGTGGAACTGACCGCCATCCAGGCCGAGTTGCGGGACGATCTCGCTAAAGCCGCCTCGGAGCAGGCCAGCGCGCTGTCGTCCCAACTCGACGTGGAGGCCGACGTCGCCAAACTCGAAAACCAGTTCAGCAATTACCAGCGGCGGACGGACCTCTACGCCGTGCTGGCCCCCCAGACCGGCTACGTCACCCAGATCCTTTCGGCGGGCATCGGGGAGAACCTGAAGGCCGGGGAGGAGATCCTGACGATCATGCCGGAAGATTATCTCCTGGCCGTGGAAATATACGTCCGGCCCATCGACATTCCCCTGCTTGAACCGGGGCAGGAGGTCAATATCTTATTCGACGGATGGCCGGCCATCGTCTTTTCCGGCTGGCCCAATACCAGCTACGGCACTTACCGGGGGAATGTCGTCGCTATCGACCGGATCATCAACGAGAGGGGGGAGTACCGCGTCATGGTCGCTCCCGACCCGGACGACGAGCCCTGGCCCGATGCCCTACAGGTGGGTGCCGGTGCGGATGCGCTCATTCTGCTGAATGACGTACCGGTATGGTACGAACTGTGGCGCAAGATCAACGGCTTCCCGGCCGACTTATACGTGGAAACCGAGGAGAAGGGCGACAAGGGGCCCCCCAAGATCAAACTGCCGAAGTAAGCGGATATGCGATACCTGTTCGTGCTGTTGCCGATGCTGCTCACTGGCGCCCTGGCGGGTCAACAGCTGCCCCCGATTCTCAGTGAAGCTGATTTTCTACAATTGGTGACCACTCACCACCCCCTGTCGGTACGGGCCCAACTGCAGCGCGATCGGGCGGCGGCCGTCTTGCGGATGGCCCGCGGGGGCTTCGACCCTAAACTTTACGGGGACCTCGACCAGAAATATTTCAAAGGCTCCTTCTACTACAGCAACCTGGAGGGAGGGGTGAAGATCCCAACCTGGTTCGGGATCGAACTGAATGCCACCTACGAGCGCAATGACGGGGACTTCCTGAACCCGGAACAGAGCGTACCTGACGAAGGCTTGATCGCAGCCGGCCTCAGTATAGCACTTGGCCGGGGCCTGCTTTTTGATGAGCGCCGCGCCGAACTGCAACGGGCCCAAATCTATCAGCAGGCCACGGAAGCAGAGCGACTGGTCTTACTGAATGACCTGCTCTACGATGCCGGAAAAATATACTGGGAGTGGTCGCAGGCCGAGGGGGTAGTGCGTATCTACGAAGAGGCCGTAGAGGCTGCGCGCATCCGGTTTGAAGCCGTTAAGGCGGCGGCCGAACTCGGCGACAGTCCGTTGATCGACACCCTGGAGGCCAAAATTCAACTCGATAACCGGCGGCTGAGTTTGCAGACCGCCCAACTGGACCTCGCCAATACCGAGGCGGGGCTGAATGCCTTTCTCTGGCTGGATGGGGTGGTGCCGGTGGAATTGACGGAAGATACCCGCCCCCCGTTCATAGACCGCATCCTGGTGCTTCCGCTGCCTGGCTCACCGCTTGCAATCACCAACCCGGAACTGCTGCGGACGCAGTTGAAGATCGACAACCTGGAAGTAGATGAACGCCTGCAGCAGGAATTTCTGAAACCACAGGTGGATGTAAAGTATAACGCCCTGCTATCGGGGGGAACCACCGCTCCCCTCGAGGACTACTCCACCAACAACTATAAGTGGGGCGTAACCGTCAGCCAACCCCTGCTCCTTCGCAAGGAGCGTGGCAAGCTCCAGATGACCCGCATCAAACTCAGCGAAACTCAGCTGGAACTGTCGGATAAACGGGCGGCCCTGCGGGTCAAAATTCAGCGGGCGGAGAACGAGACGAACGTGACGGTGTCCCAGTACGATCTGGCCCGACAGATAACCAGCGACTACTTTCAACTGCTGGAAGGCGAACGGACGCTCTTCCGGGCGGGGGAAAGCTCCCTCTTCCTGGTCAACACCCGGGAACAGAAATACATCGAGGCCCGTATCAAACAGGTAGAAATACTGATTAAGCACCGTAAGGCGCGCCTGGCTTACGACTATGCCCTGGGGCGGTTGTGGCAACTGCCGCTTGCAGGTGGCCCTCCACCCAGCGACTAAGGTCCAGATAGAGCAGGGCCTTGTGCTCGAAGGGGTCTTGGGCCGCAATCTCCAGGGCCGATCGTAGGTTGCTATAGATCGGCTCGCGTTCGCCGGCCGGGGCTTTGACTAGTTTGCGCAGTGCCGCCGCCGTCAGCCGGTGTACCTCTGCCGTCTCGGTGCTTCGCCGCATCTGCCGGGTGAAGTTGGTCAGATGGTAGTCGACCAGGGCCAGATGGCCGAGTTCGTAGTTGCACAAGAGGTGTAGCAGCCGGGTATTGAGGAGCAGGTCTTGCCGCAGGATGCCGGACTTCATATTGATGATGTCGTTCAGGTGATCCAGGGCATCGGCGTATTTACCGAGTAGAAAGGCCGTCCCGCCGATTTTGTACAGGAAGAGTCCTCGACGATGCTCGGTAGGCGTGAAGGTGTCGCGCCGTAAGGAGTGGAGTAGCTGCTGGCCGTGCCGCTCCGCCGCCGCCAGGTCCCCCTCCGCGAAGCAGGCATTAAAGATCATCAGGTCACGGTATACCCGGCCAATGTACTGGCTATTCTCGTTCAGCAGCACCTGATCGTCGGAAAGGAACTGGGAGATCACCCCGACGTTGCGACGCAGCCGCTTACGATCACCACTCAGATAAGCGAACACGGAGACGTAATAGAGACAGCGTAAGTAGAGGTCCGGGTCCTTCACCGTCATATGCGTGCTGAGGTGAAAAAGGGTGAGTGCGTTCATGGCGGACTCCAGCGCATCGGTAAAGTTGAGCTGGATGTAGTGGTACCACATCGAAGCCTGGAAGCGGTTGATCTTCTGGTGGAAGGTGCTGGTGACCGTCTCCCGATCAATGCGGTAAGTCTGGATTTCCTTCCAAAAGTCGGCGTTGGCCCGCCGGTCGGCCTCGGTACGGCTGTGGCCGGTCTCGATGTAGCGACCGTGGATCTGGATATTCAGGTTGAACAGTTCACTGGTATTCAGGACACTGTAGCTTCGGGCGGCCGACTCATTCAGCAGCAGGTCCATCTTGTTGTCGACCTGTCGCGAGCGGGTAATGTGGCGGGCCTCGATCAGTTTTTGGAACTCCAGGATCTCCAGGTGAATGAGGTCGCGGTTATGCTCCACGGCCCGGCTCTTTGCCCGTTCCAGCGTTCGAAGCGCGTCCAGGTACAGTCCCTTACCGTATAGGATGTGACTGAAGTCGATCTGCTCCCGCAGTTCGATGTCGATCTCCTTATTGATGTAGATCAACCGCAGGCTGGTCAGGACTTGCTGGTAGAGGTGGCGCTTCAGGTTGGAATACTGCCCCGGGGAAAGGCTAAGGCGGGAGGTAACGCCTCCGTCATCGGGCTTTTCCATGCGGTCGAGCACGTCGAAGAGCTGAATGAACTTGCTGTCGCGGGTGGAGCCGGCGCGGGTGGCGTAGAGCTTGAAATTTCGCTTCTCGGCCTTCGTCAGCGACTTTACGAGTCGCCACAGCTGATTTTTGACGGCTGTTGGCATGGAAAAGCGGGGAGTGTTAACTAATTGAGAATCAACGGTAAACAAATAAAGGCGGCCGGTTAGGCGTCACAAATGGCGGTGGTAGTTCGCTGCGCGGGCTGCCCGGGGGCGGGTCATATTTGGTCCACCCTAGCCGGATAGCCTTCCTCATTGACCTCCTCGGAACGCCGCACGCTGACCACGGCCGCGCTCCAAGATAAGCCTTCGCATGAAGAAGATTGAAGCTATCATCCGACTGTCGCGCTTTGAGAGCATCCGGGATGCCCTAGCGGCCATCGACGTCAACTTTTTCACCCTCACGGAAGTCAAGGGCTTCGGCCTCCAGCGTGGCGAGCAGCTCACCTACCGCGGCAGCGTCTACGACGCCGACTACATCGCCCGGCTCCAACTCGACATCATTGCCCCCAGCGATAAGGTGAACGCCATCGTAGAGGCCATCATGTCCGCCGGACGCACTGGAAAGGTCGGCGACGGCAAGATCGTCGTCTACGAACTCGACCGCATCGTCCGTATCCGGACGGGCGAAGAGAACGAGAGCGCGATCTGAGGAGGTGCGGGGTACGAGTTACCCCGCACCCCGCACCCAACTTAACTCCCCACTCATCAACTCTCCCTCGCTATGGAAGCGATGTTCACCATAAATAACCTGTGGATACTGGTGGCCACCTGCCTGGTCTTCATCATGCACCTCGGCTTCGCCTGCCTGGAGGCCGGCTTCGTACAGCGAAAAAATGTCGTCAATATCCTGTTCAAAAATTCGATGATCATCAGCATCGGCCTGCTGACCTACTTTTTTATCGGTTATAACCTGATGTACCCAGGCGGTGATTACGCCGGCGGCTACTTTGGCAAGTGGTTTCACGTCCTGGACTGGGCCGGAAGTGCTACCCCCGACTACGCTGCCGCGGCCGAAGCGGGCAGTGCCTACACCGGCTACTCCGACTTCATTTTCCAGGCCATGTTCGCCGCTACCTGCGCCACCATCGTATCCGGGGCCGTGGCCGAGCGGGTCAAACTGGTACCCTTCCTTCTTTTCGCTACCTTGTTCGTGGCAATCAGCTACCCCATCACCGGGATGTGGCATTGGGGTGGGGGCTGGCTGGCCGCGCTGGGCTTTTATGACTTCGCCGGCTCGACGCTGGTTCACGCCGCCGGTGGTTTCGCCGCCCTGGCCGCCATCATCCTGTTGGGTGCCCGCCGGGGGAAGTATAAGTCCGACGGACGGATTACGGCTATCCCCGGCCACTCCATGCCCCTGGCCGCCATCGGCGTTTTCTTACTGTGGTTCGGCTGGTTCGGCTTCAATGGGGGCTCCGTACTCTCGGCCGACCCCAACGGCGTAAGCCTGGTTTTCGTGACGACTTCCCTGGCCGCCGCGGCGGGTGGGGTAGCGGCCTTCTTCGTGGCCTACGCCTTGTTCCGGTCCTACGATCTATCCATGGTGCTGAATGGTATCCTGGGTGGACTGGTCGGCATCACCGCCGGTGCCAACGTCGTGACGGGGGGCTCGGCCATCGTTATCGGCCTCATCGCGGGGGTGATCATTCCCCTGAGTATCGTTTTCTTCGACCGCACCCTTAAACTCGATGACCCCGTGGGTGCGACTACCGTACACGGCGTTTGCGGTATCTGGGGCACCCTGGCCGTCGGCATCTTCGGCATCGGCGAGTTCAGTTTCCTCACCCAACTCGTTGGCACCCTGGCCGTCGGGGCCTTCTCCTTCCTCACCAGCCTGACCATCTTCGGTGTCCTCAAGGCCACCATGGGTATTCGCGTCGATGAAGAGGAGGAGATCAGGGGGCTCGATCTCGGCGAACACGATATGCACGCTTATACACTGGCAAAAGAGGATGGGGTCTTTCAACTCACTTCCGACTGACCCCGCCCGCCAACTCACCCCCTTTCTCACTTCACAATATTCCCACACATGAACAGATTGCTCACTTTCCCCGCACTAGCATGCCTGCTCCTCATCGCTTTCGTCACTCCTGACCTGCGGGCACAGGACGATGACAAGTTCAGCTTCAACGCCAGCTTCAACTCCGACCAATTCTTCGGTTTCTATCCCTTTTTCCAGGGGGGGTATGCCGTTAGCGAGGAGGTGGACTTCACCTTCTACAGCATTCTCTGGTCCGCCGGCACCGGCTCGGCCTGGGGCAACTGGACGGAATTTGGCGTCGGGGTCAGCTTCAAGGCCGCCGAAGGCCTCAGCATCAACCCGCAGATCGGTCTGCTGAACGGCAACCTACTGGCAAACGGAGGTTCCGGAGGCACCTTCGGTGGGGTATTCGCAGAAGGGTTCGTTCCCAACCTGACCATCGGCTTGGACCAGGAGAACCTGGAAGGGCAGATTTACGCAGGCTACTATCTCCCGCTGCGGGACGAGGTAGACAACGTGCTCGGGGCAACTACCACCCTCTCTTACCTCCACTACTGGATCAACGGCGGCTACCGCTTCAGCGGGCTCTTCTCGGCCGGGCTGCACTACGAGCACCTGATCAACTCAGGCGGCTCCAATGTAGAGGAGTCGGCCGACGTATATCAGTGGTTCGGCCCCTACGTGCAGTTCACCAAGCCCGGCGGCGGGCCGTACATTCGCTTTGCCGGAGGGACGGACTTCCTGGAGCAAAATGACTCGTTCTTTAAACTTACGGCGGGCTTCAACCTCTAGGTCTCACCCGTATCGCTGCATTGAAACATAGCCATTTGGTTTACCATGTACTACTTCGGGCCGGCATCGCACCTGCGCCCCGCCGCCCATTTTCTTATAAACTGATTTAACCCAATCAAATCACCTCATATTTTATGGCTACTAAGCACAAGCTACAGTACGTCTGGCTCGACGGAAACGAGCCCATGCAGACCCTGCGCTGCAAAACCCGCATCGAGGCCGACTTCTCGGGCGACCTGGATGACTGCCCACTCTGGTCCTTCGATGGGTCGAGCACCGGTCAGGCCGAGGGCGGCAGTTCCGACTGTTTGCTCAAGCCCGTCATGATCGTGCCCGACCCCCAGCGGAAGAACGGCTACATCGTACTCACCGAGGTCCTCAACGCCGACGGCACCCCACACCCCACCAATGGCCGGGCGACCATCGACGACGAGGACCAGGACTTCTGGTTCGGCTTCGAGCAGGAGTACTTCCTGATGGACAGCGATACCAACCGCCCCCTCGGCTTTCCCGAAGACGGCAGCGACCCCGAGCCCCAGGGGCCCTACTACTGCTCGGTCGGCGCCAAGCGCGCCTATGGCCGCGAGATCATCGAAGAGCACCTGGACGCCTGCCTGGATGCCGGCCTGAACGTGGAAGGCATCAACGCGGAGGTGGCCCCCGGGCAGTGGGAATTCCAGACCTTCGCCAAGGGCGCCAAGGAGGCAGGCGACCAGATCTGGATGGCCCGCTTCCTGCTCGAGCGCATCGCCGAGTCCTACGGCGTCTGGATCGAGTACCACTGCAAGCCGGTCAAGGGCGACTGGAACGGATCGGGTATGCACGCCAACTTTTCCAACTCCTTCCTGCGCGAGAGCGGAAAGCGGGAGGACTACGAGAGGGTCTGCGAGGCTTTTCGCCCCTACACCAAGGAGCATATCGAGGTCTACGGCCACGATAACCACCTGCGGCTGACCGGGCTACACGAAACGCAGAGCATCCACGAGTTCAGCTACGGCATCTCCGACCGGGGTGCCTCCATCCGCATCCCCATCGCCACCGTCGAGCGCGGCTGGAAGGGTTGGCTGGAAGACCGCCGCCCGAACAGTGCCGCCGACCCCTATAAGGTAGCGGCCCGGATCGTGAAAACGGTCAAGCCCGCCTCCGTATAGATTCCGATTACCGCTGTGACCTTCTCACTACTCCCGCACGATCTACAAGAAGGTTAAATCAGCTTAGGGCCCCGTGATTGAATGGGACCGCTACTAGATGCCCGGCTCTCCGAAAGGGGGGCTGGGTTTTTTTTTGCGCGGACGCAGGTGCAAACTTCTCCAGAAACTTCTAAAAAACATCACTGAATTTAAACTACCGGTCCCCTTGCGCGTATACTATCCCGCGCCCTATCTTTGGCAACCGCGATGTAGGTTGCAAAACGGCCACCGGTTCTCTTGCAGACGCTGGTGATTGCCTTCCCCGATACCGATTAAACAGCCTTTTGGGCGCATGTGGCAACGGCCGCAGCGCGATGGTTGCTTCGCTCCGGGAAGAACGGTCCGGGAGGCCGGTCGATCTTTTGCGAAAATTCTTTGCGAAAGGTTTGGCGGACTCCGATGGCCGGCCATACCTTTGCGGCCCCCGCGAACGAGCAGGGGTTGTTGCTAAGTCGGACGGACGGATTTTTGAGAAATTTTTCTTTCCGACTTGCACAGGAAAAAAACTTACCGTACTTTTGCAGCCGCTTTGGAAGCAAGGCGATCAGAATTACGAAACTAGTTGGTGTTTTGGCGTGGGTCCGTAGGGGGCTGATGCGACCACAACCAGGGGATTTGCTTCCCCACCGACGATACGATCTTTGACATCAATGGCAGGCGAGGTTCAACGCCGTAGAATAAACGAATGACCGAATGGAGCTTCTGACCCGGTTGGGTAAGACAGCGACACGCGAAACAGTTTGTAGCTATGGCCCTGGAAATTTTGTATAGATACCAGCATCGGCTCTTTCTTTAGTTAAGTCAATACACAGCTCCGTACTACGGTACGGAGTATAAAAGCTTTACAATGGAGAGTTTGATCCTGGCTCAGGATGAACGCTAGCGGGAGGCT
>CAZKPE010000055.1:15328-18839 GCA_964554545.1 uncultured Lewinella sp. | reverse complement strand
AACGTCATCGAGGAGCGGCAAATGAATATCGCGGCCCTCGACGTCTTCAGCCGCCTGATGATGGACCGCATCATCTTTATGGGCGTGGCCGTGACCGATTACGTAGCCAATGTCGTTCAGGCCCAGCTGCTTTTCCTGGAGTCCGTAGACCCGAAGCGCGACGTGCAGATGTTCATCAACAGCCCCGGCGGTAGCGTCATCGCCGGCATGGGCATGTACGACACGATGCAGTACGTGACCCCCGACGTGGCTACGATCTGTACCGGACTCGCCGCCTCGATGGGCTCCGTCCTGCTCGCCGCCGGTGAGAAGGGTAAGCGTTCCATCCTGCCCCACGCCCGCGTCATGATCCACCAGCCGAGTGGGGGGATGCAGGGTCAGTTCTCCGACATGGAGATCAACTACCGCCTGATCTCTAAATTGCGGGAGGAGCTTTACAATATATTGGCCCACCATACCGGTAAGACCTTCGAGGATATCGAGAAGGATAGCGACCGCGACAACTGGATGACGGCACCGGAAGCGGTGTCCTACGGCCTCGTCGACGAGGTATTGCGCCGCGAGAAGGCCAATAGCTAACCGACCCGAAATTAACCGACCGAACCGGCGGGCCGGGCGGATGGACCGATCGGTTCGCCCGCAACGGCCCGCCGCTATTCTATACGACTTATGATGCGAGGAAAACGCCAGGATTTTCGATGTTCTTTCTGCGGACGCGATAAGAGCGACGCGCTCGTGCTCGTAGCCGGCCTCGACGCCCACATCTGCGAAGTCTGCGTGGAGCAGGCCCAGGAGATCGTCGCCGAGGAACTCTACGGCGGCATGCCCCCCGAAGAACAACCCGTTGAAGCCAGCGAGCCGAAAAATCCCGGCTTCGAGTTCAAGCTGCCCAAGACGATCATTCCCAGCCAAATCAAGGAGCACCTGGATCAGTACGTGATCGGGCAGGAGGAAGCGAAGAAGATCCTTTCCGTTGCCGTCTACAATCACTACAAGCGCCTCAGCAACCCCGCCGCCAACGACGACGAGGTGCAGATTGAGAAGAGCAACATCCTGCTCGTCGGCCGTACCGGCACGGGTAAGACGCTGCTGGCCAAAACGATCGCTAAGTTTCTGCAGGTCCCTTTCGCCATTGTAGATGCCACCGTCTTTACGGAGGCCGGCTACGTAGGTGAGGACGTCGAAAGTATCCTGTCCCGGTTGCTCCAGGTCTGTGACTACAATGTGGCCGCCGCCGAGCACGGCATCGTGTACATCGACGAGATGGACAAGGTGGCCCGCAAATCGGATAATCCCAGTATTACCCGCGACGTTAGCGGCGAGGGTGTCCAGCAGGCCATGCTCAAAATGCTCGAAGGAACGGACGTGAACGTGCCCCCCCAGGGCGGTCGCAAGCACCCCGAGCAGAAGCTGGTCAAGGTCAACACCCAGAACATCCTCTTCATCTGCGGCGGCGCCTTCGACGGTATCGAGAAGATCATCGCCCGCCGGACCAACACCAAGGTTATCGGCTACGGCAACGCCAACAAGCGGCAGATTAAGGAGGAAGATATGCTACAGTACGTGAGTCACCGCGACGTGAAGCGCTTCGGCATGATCCCCGAGCTGATCGGCCGGCTGCCCGTCATTTCCTACCTCAAGCCCCTCGACCTGGACGCCATGAAGCGCATCCTCGTCGAGCCCCGTAACAGCCTCCTGCGGCAGTACCAACACCTCTTCCGCCTGGAGGGCATCAACCTGACCTTCACCGACGACGCGATCGCCTACATCGCCGAAACGGCCCTGGAATACGAGCTCGGTGCCCGCGGCCTCCGCTCCATCTGCGAAGCCATCATGACGGACGCCATGTTCGACCTGCCGGGCCGCAAGGAGGTCAAGCACTATACCATCGATAAGGTCTACGCCAAGTCGAAGCTGGAGGGCAGTATGCTGGAAGTGCTGAAGGCTGCCGCGTAGAAATTGAAAATTGAGAATCTCCGATTTGAAATTTTAAATCCTCAATTCTAAATTTTCAATTCTAAATCCCCCATCCCCATGCCGGTAAATGCTCAGGACCTCCGCGTAGACTACCAGGCCGACACCTTACTGGAAGCCGACGCTCCCGCCGATAACCCCTTTCCCCTTTTCGAAGCCTGGTTCCAGGCGGCCCAGGGAAGCGACTGTCCGGAACCCAACGCCATGATCGTAGCGACGGTGACGGAAGGCGGCCATCCCGCCGCCCGGGTCGTCCTGCTGAAGGAGGCAAGCCCGGAAGGTTTCGTCTTCTACACCAACTACGACAGCCGTAAGGGCCAGGAAATTGAGAATTACCCCCACGTAGCCGTAGTTTTCAACTGGTTGGAATTGCAGCGGCAGGTTCGCATCGAGGGCCGGGTCGAGCGCGTCAGTGAGCAAACGTCCACGGATTACTTCCAAAGCCGCCCCCGAAAAAGTCAGATCGGGGCCTGGACGAGTCCGCAGAGTGACGTTATCGAGGGCCGCCAGATACTGGAAGAGCGGGAAGAAGAAATCAAACGGCGTTTTGCGGACCGGGACCCCCTACCCCGCCCTCCCCACTGGGGCGGCTACCGGGTTATTCCCACCCTCATCGAATTCTGGCAGGGCCGCAGCAGCCGCCTCCACGACCGACTAGTGTACACCCGCGATGAGGAGGGGGAACAGTGGACCCGCGAGCGTTTGGCCCCCTAATTATTTTACCGCATGAGTGACAGCGCCAACTGGGTCCAGCTACAGACGGACGTTAAACCCTTCCACGCCCCCCTGCGGCAAGCCGCCACGACGGTGATCGACGAGAAGGTGAGTAACTACCCCGTCTTCGTCGCCTACGCCGGCGAGGACGTCGAGAGTATCCCCGGCATCTTTATCCTGGAGGTACCCACTAACCGCCAACTGATCTGGACCGTCAACGTGACTACCCTGGAAGAACTCGTGGCCAAACAGGTCATTCAGCGCGATAAGGTCGACCCCTTCCGCAAGGTGTACCGGGAGAAGGCCGACGAATTCTGCTTCCTGATTATCGACGAGGCCGGCGGTCGCTTCGGCTTCGTGCCCCACAGCTTATGATCGCCGAAGCCACCATCGACCGAACGCTGGCCAAACTCGAAAGCCGCGGCCCCGACTACACGGATCGGCTCACCGAACTGGCCCACCACCAGCCCGAACTCCTCGACTACCTCACCCGCGAAGACACCGAGGCTTTCACCGAAGCGGAGCGCGAACTCCTGCTCTTCGCCGCCCTGGTTATCGAGGAAAGCGTGATCGCCGAACGTGGAGCGCTGGCCCCCGTACGCGGTGACGCCATCGCCGCGACCGAGGAAGCGAACTACGAACTCCTGATCGGTAGTCAGGCACCCACCCTTCGCGACCGCTTCACCGTCTTCTTCGAACGGAGCGAGGAAGAGGAGCTACTCGCATTCATCGAAGACCTTACCCTGGCCGAAGGGGAGGAAGACAGCATATCGCGGGAGGCGCGGGAGCCCTTCTTCGTTACGCTTAAGACGGTGGTGGATGT
>CAZKPE010000055.1:9097-15228 GCA_964554545.1 uncultured Lewinella sp. | reverse complement strand
CAACAACACCAAGCCCACCACCGCCAAACTCGACACGGCATACACGGAATTCGCATACCCCAGCCAGTCCGCCAGCTGAAAACCCACCACCGGCGTGAGGATGAAGGCCAGGCTATAACTCGCCGACAGCACCCCCAAATACTCCCCCCGCCGGGCCGGTGGCGCGTGCGTAGCCACGTAGGTACTGGTGAATGGCATGAAAAAGATCTCCCCCAGGGTGATCAGCACGATCCACACCACCAGCAAGCCGTAGCCCGTCTCCACCGCGGTGGGTAAAATCAGGTAGCCCAACAAGATCAGGCCGGCGCCACTCAGTAGCACGTACAGGGGCCGCAGCTTCCGGTCGGCCAGGTACACCAGCGGCATTTCCACCGCTACGATCAGCACGCCACTGATGGTCAGCAGCAGCCCGAACTGACTCTCGGTATAGCCCTCCCCCGTCATATACACCGGGATCGTACTGAAGAACTGGAAAAAGCAGGTGATCACCGCCGTATTCGCCAGGGCCAGCCAGACCAGCCACGGTTGCCGTAGCGCGGAATGGGTGGGGGGCGGGGACGCAGGTGCAAGGTCGGTCAGGGGGCGGGCGGTCTCATCCGCGGGAAGCATGAGGTAGAACAGGCCCGCCGCGAACAGAAAGGTCAGCCCGTCGGCCCAGAAGAGACTCTCGTAACCGTAGGTGGCAATGAGTACGCCCCCCAGGGCCGGCCCCACGGAAAAGCCGAGGTTAGCCGCCAGTCGCTGCAGTCCGTAGGCCTGTGTCAGGTGCTCACGATCGGCATAGATGGCAATGGCCGCCCGGTTCGCCGGACGGAAGGCATCGGCCGTCACGGAGGTCAGGAAGACGAGTATACAGAGGGGAAGGAATCCGTCGACCTGTCCGATCAGAATGTGCAGAATACCCGCCCCGATCAGGCTACCGAGCATCAGGTGCCAGGAGCCGTAGCGGTCGTTGAGTAGTCCGCCGACGTAGTTCCCCACAATACCGCCGGCCCCGAAGGAACCCATTACCCAGCCGGCGTCCGTGGCACTGTAGCCCCTGGCATTGACCAGGTAAACGGAGAGGAAGGCGATCACCATCGCCCCACTCCGGTTGACCAGCATGATCACGGACAGTAGCCAAACTTTACGGGGTAGACCCGCGAAAGAGTCGGCGTACAGACGGGTGAGCCGGGGCAAAAAGGTGGCCATGGGGGTGGGGCTGAGAGTGGAGATAACGACCCCTTTGATCGGGAAGTTCCGCAGCGGCGAACTAAGTTTGTTGCCGCAACCGCAACCCAGCGCATGGCCGGTAAGAGAGAAAAATTCGTTCTTGGGGGCATCCGTCGCCTGTTAAATGGTACGGCCAGAATGTCGCGCAAGCAGGCGGGTAAGCTCGGTTACTACCTGTTGAGCAAGCCCCGCCGCCACCCCGACGAACCACTCGGCGAAGCCTTCATGCAGGATGCCGAGCGGTCCACGATCACGGCCGCCGGAAACTCCATCCAGTGCTACCACTGGCCGGGCAAGGGGCCTACGGTACTGCTGCTCCACGGTTGGGAGAGCAACACCGGCCGCTGGTTTGCCTTCTTCGAGCCGCTGCGGCAGGCGGGATACTCCATTTACGCTTTCGATGCCCCGGCCCACGGTCGCAGCAGTGGCAGCCGCTTCACCGCCCTGCTGTACGCCGAGACCCTAGGCGATTACCTCGACCAGCTCGGCTTTGCCCCCGACTACTGGCTCGCCCACAGCGCCGGCGGAATGGCCGCCATCTGGTACCTTACTGAGATGGAGGCGACCTACGAACCCCAACAACTCATCAGCATGGCCGTGCCGGGGGAGCTGCGGAACTTCATCGACAAATTCTGCGAGGTGATCGGCGTGCACGACAAGGTCAAACACGGTATCGACGACCAATTTTTGCGTAAACTTCAGGTCAGTTTTCACGAGATCAGTTTCATCAACTACGCAAAGAAGTTACGCGTACCGGGTCTGATCCTGCACGATGAGTGCGACGAACTGGCTCCGATCGAGGGCGCCTACCAGATGCACGCCAACTGGGCCGGCTCCAGCCTGATCACGACCCGCGATTGTGGCCACAGCCTGACCGGTGATCTGATTCCGGCCATGGTGATGGAGTATTTGCGGCATTGCCGGGTGGCTAGGAGGAGGTAGAGCGGGGGGAAGAATTGAGAATTGAGAATTTCCAATTTAGGATGTGCAATTTGCCCGCATGACCGCCCGCACGAGCGCAGCGAGCCATGCCGTAAAAAATCCGCGTTAAATCGGCGAACGTAATCCGCGCAAATCTGCGGTGACCCCATCTCGAATCGGAGATTCTCAAACAACCCGGGCCCCGTGAAAATCCGTGCCATAATCCGTGCCCAATCCGTGGTGAGAAAAACCAGCGTAGCGAGCCAAGCCACAAATTCTCAATCCTCAATCCTCAATTTTAAATCCCATCCCCCGCCCCAACCCTATGCCCGCTCCGGCGTTGATCGTAGAACCGCTCAACCTAGTGCATTATGACCCTCCCCCCCGTCGGTATCGATGATTTGTCCGTTTACATTCCCCAGTTGTATCTGCCCATCGAGGTGCTCGCTGAAAAACGCAACATCCCCTACGCCAAACTGAATAAGGGCCTCGGTCTCCAGGAAATGGCGCTAGCCGATGCCCGGGAGGATACCGCCACTATGGCCGCCAATGCCGTGCTGGACCTGCTGCACAAAAACGATATCGACCCCCGCACGATCGGTCGGCTCTACCTCGGGACCGAAAGCGCCCTCGACGGCTCCAAACCCACAGCCACCTACGTGCTGGATATGCTCCAGGATCACTTCGCGGATTCCCACGGCCCCAACTGCTTCCTGCACTGCGACGTGGTGGACCTCACCTTCGCCTGTATCGGCGGCGTGGACGCCCTGCAGAATTGCCTGGAATGGGCCACCGCCAAGGCGGGCCGCCTGGGAGTTGTAGTGGCCAGCGACAGTGCCAAGTATGAAATGGACAGCTCCGGGGAGTACACCCAAGGGGCCGGCGCAGTGGCGATGCTAGTGAAACAGGAACCTCGTTTACTGGCCGTCGATCCGGACTTCGGGGTAGCTACCCGTCCGGCACACGACTTCTTTAAGCCGAAGCGGCGGGTCAGTAAGCGGGACATCATCCGAGAGGTACTACAGCTGTTGCCGGACGTCTCCGCGGAAACATACCAACTCGATCAACTGGAAGAGAAACTGACCGAGGGGCTGGGCGTACACGGCGTTCTCGACTGTAACGAACGCTTCCTAACCCTGCACAAGGACACCCCCGTTTTCGACGGCCCCTACAGCAACGAGGCCTACCAGGCCCGCATCCGCGAGGCACTCATCAGTTACCGGCGGCGATCGGGGGCCAAAGCCGGAAAATTACTGGACGACTACGCCGGCTTGGTCTTCCACCTACCTTATGCCTACCAGGCCCGCCGGATGTTCCCTGAGATATACATGGAAGAACTCAAGGCCCGTGATGAGTGGATGGACTTCATCGTCCGCAATGGCGACCTCGACGTACCCTGCGCCGATGACTACGAAGACCGCGAACAGTACATCACCAAATGCAGCGAATTTCTCAAGCAGGTTTCCAAGACCGCGGATTACCGCGCCTTCGTACAACAGTATATTGCTCCGGGGGATTGGGCCAGTTCGCGCGTTGGTAACCTTTATAGTGCGAGCGTCTTTCTCAGCCTGATGGCCACCCTGGAATTTGCCCTCACTAACGACCGCGACCTGAGCGGCAAGCAATTACTCGTATTTGCCTACGGCAGCGGCTCCAAGGCCAAGGTCTTTGCCACCACCGTGCTTCCCGGCTGGAAATCCATCGTCGGTAGCTTCGATCTGCGCCGCCGCCTCGACAACCGCCAGGAGATCGACTACGCCACCTACGAACGGCTGCACCGCTGCGGTGCAAAGGACAATATCGCCCGACAGTGCGAGGGCACCTTCTTCCTGGCCGACGTTCACGATAGCCGCGATGAGACCGAAGGCGTCCGTCACTATGGCTACGCCGCCGCCGCTTCGGTCGCATAAAAAAGCCGGAACCCAGGCGGCTCCGGCTACTACAAAAGGTTGCAAAAAATTAAACGCTAGCGGCTTCCGCCAGGCGGTCGCCGCTATCTGTCACCAAAGATAGTATAGCAGGCATTAATTAGCAACTTTTAGATTATATAAATCTATATTTTGCCGTTTTGTAACTTTTTTGGTTTCATCCTCAGTTATTCATCCTGCTTACACCTGCCCCGATAGCTATCGGGGCGCCCAAATTGAATTCGGTCAGCAAGGCCCAACCGGTATGGCTATTTCAGTTCGGGATCCAGAAGGAGGCTATCGCGCAGTAGGCTGTCGCGCAGGATACTATCCTGGAGGAGGCTGTCTTGGCGCAGGCTATCGCGGAGTAAAGTATCGAAGCGAATTTCGAAGGGGAAGAGGGGGCGGAGGGGGAGCGGCTCGGATAGCTCCTTGGGAGGTGGGGCACCGGGGCGGAAAGGTCGGGGTGGGCGGCCATCGATCCGGCGCATCCGGCGGGCGCGGTCTAGCAGCAGGGAGTCGGCCCGCTTTGTGGCGGCTTCCATTACGCGCCGGTCACAGTCCCGCAGCAGATTCCGCCGGACGTTAGCAACCTGTTCGGCGGCCCGCTCCTCGATGATCTTCCGGGGGTCGATCTCTTCGCGGCCACAGGCGAGTAAGCCAAGCAAAACCAGGGGGAGAAGCATTCTCATCGGGGCATGCTTTGTCCCAGGCGGGTACGCAGGCGGGCTTCTTCCTCCAGTCGCCGTTGTACGATACTATCGGTGGCCAGCGCGACCCGCCGCTCAAAATTGGCTTCACAGACGCTGTCGAGGGCGGGCCGCAGCGAGTCGATGACTTCTTCAGCCATAGCCCGGTAGGTATCCGTTTGGGCGGGGGTGAGGCGTACCCGGACCGGCTCGTCGGATCCACAGCCGGCAGCCAGCAGCAGGAGTAAAAAGAGTAAGGAGAGCGGCCGCTTCATCGGGGCAAAACTACGGTGGCCCCGGCGTTCCCCGGTGGGGTGGCTACCTTTGGCCGGACCCAAGCAACAGATATGGAACGCCCCACCATCGGCCTCTCAGTAGGCGACCCGAACGGCATCGGCCCGGAAGTAATTGAAAAGGCCCTCTCCCGCCCGGGGGTGCTGGATCTGCTGACGCCGGTCATTTACGCCGGCCCGGGGGTGTTCACCGATGGTTTCGCGGCCGTCATTGAGGGGCCCGGAGCGGCGGAGGGCGACCGTATCAACCTGATACACTGCTGGGAAGACGCTCTGGAAGCGTCACCCGGACAGCCGACCGCCGCCGGGGGAGGGGCCGCAGCCCGCGCGCTCGAACGTAGCGTGGCCGACCTGAAGGCGAAGACCATCGACGCCCTCGTCACCGCCCCGATCAATAAGTCGGTCATGCCGGAAGACACCTTCCCCTACCCCGGCCACACCGAGATGCTGACCGAGCGACTGGGTGGGGAGGAGAGTCTCATGTTCCTCGTTACCGACGAACTGCGGGTGGGCGTGGTAACCAACCATATCCCGGTTTCGGAGGTGGCGAGCTCCGTCACAAAGGACAAGATCATCGCAAAGCTGAAGATCATGGATGCCAGTCTGCGTGCCGACTTCGGGCTCGACCGCCCCCTGATCGCCGTACTCGCCCTGAACCCACATGCCGGGGACGGGGGGAAAATCGGTTCGGAGGACGATACCATCGTGCGACCGGCGGTGGAGGCAGCCAAAGAAGCAGGTGTTATGGCGATGGGCCCCTACCCCGCCGACGGCTTCTTCGGCAGCGGGAAGCAGGGGCAGTTCGACGGGATACTGGCGATGTACCACGATCAGGGGCTGGTGCCCTTTAAGGCGCTCAGTTTCGGAAAGGGCGTCAACTTTACCGCCGGGCTGCCGGCCATCCGTACTTCCCCCGATCACGGTACGGCTTACGATCTGGTCGGGAAGGGGGAGGCCAGCCCCGATAGTCTGCTCAGCGCCCTTTTCCTGGCGATGGACACCTTCCGGAACCGCAACCGCCACGCGGAGGACACAGCTAACCCCCTGGAAAGCCGTATGCATCTGGTGTATAAGCGGAAGGCGCGGGATGGTGGGGAGCGTGGGGGAAA
>CAZKPE010000055.1:0-8997 GCA_964554545.1 uncultured Lewinella sp. | reverse complement strand
GTATGCATCTGGTGTATAAGCGGAAGGCGCGGGATGGTGGGGAGCGTGGGGGAAAGGGAAGGAGAGGGAAGAGGTAGGAGGGTGTCGGGTGTCAGGTGTCGGGTGTCGGGGTGTTGGTGGTATTATGTTGTCGGACCGGCTCCGAAGAAGACGTAATATTGCGGAGGGTGAAGCAAGGGCGTAAGCCCGGCGAAGCCCTCTGAGGATGATAGTCAATCGAATGGGTGTCGGGGTGTCTGATGTTGGGTGCAACAAGTCGGCTTTTATAGTATTCAGTAGGTCACCAACCCCTCCTTCACGCATATGCGTCGTTTCCGACTCCCGGTCCTGATCTTCTTTGCCTTCTACGCCGCGCTTTCGGTCTATGGCTGTTTCCGGCTGGAATTTTCCTTCGATTTTCAGCAGTTCTTTCCGCGGGGGGATGAGGACCTGGAGTTTTTCGAGGAGTTTATTGAGGAATTCGAGGGGGACGATAACTTTCTGCTGATCGCCCTGGAGCGGGAGCCTTCTATCTTCGACAGCAGTTTTCTGGCGCAGGCGCACGACTTCACCCTGGCCGTCCGCGACGTGCCCCAGGTGAGTGGCGTGCAATCTTTGGCGACCTTCGGCTACCCCGTGCGCACTCCCTTCGGAATGACGACGGTGCCGGCTATTCATCGCGACGATCCGGCACGTTACGCCGCGGACAGCAGCCGGATCGTGAACGACGAGCGCTTCGTCGGCAACCTGATCAATAAGCGGGGCACGGCCCTGGTCACCGTACTCAAGACGCCTACTCTGATTACCATCGAAGAGAGTCGAAAACTGATCGGCGATCTGGAAGCGCTGCTGGCGGAGTACGACTTCCCGGACTACCACTACCTCGGTCCTGCCTACTTCCAGAAAGAACTGGTGGACGTGCAGATCCGGGAGGTGGTCGTGTCGGCGCTGGTCTCCGGACTGCTCGTGAGCCTGGTGATGTTCCTGCTGTTCCGACGGCCGCTAGGGATTGCGGTGGCGCTAGTAAGCATCGCCCTGGGGCTCGTGCTGTTCCTGGGCACCCTCGGCCTGCTCGGTCGGGAGCTGAACGCCATCGCCGCCCTGTACCCGGTACTGATGATCATCGTGGGGACATCCGATGTCATCCACATCATGTCGAAGTACATCGACGAACTGCGGAAGGGGCTGGACAAGGAGGCCGCCATCCGGGTGGCGATCCGGGAGATCGGGCTGGCGACCCTGCTGACCAGCGTGACCACCTCCGTGGGCTTCGCGACCCTGATGACCAGCCGCATCAACCCCATCCGCGACTTCGGCATCAACGCCGCCCTGGGGGTCATGATCGCTTACGTGACCGTCATTCTCTTCACTACCTCTCTGCTGAGCTACCTGAGCGTGGACCAGATCGTCAAGATCGGCCGGCAACAGGCCTTTTGGGACCGGCTGATGGAACGCAGCTACCAGTTCACCCAGCGGCGGCCGGGGTGGATCAAAATCGGGGCGGTGGTGACCGTCGTGCTCTGCGCCCTGGGCATCAGCAATATTACGACCAACTACCGCATCGAATCCACCCTCCCCATCGGGCGGAAGGTGACCGAGGACTTCCTCTTCTTCGAGCGGGAACTGAGCGGATTCCGCCCCTTCGAGTTGGCCGTGACGACCCGCGACAGCACCGACGCGGTCACCGACTTCGACGTGCTCCGGGAGATCGGTAAGATCGAGGATTACGTCAGGCAGTTCCCCTTCGTGCAGAGTACGGCCAGCATCACGGCGGTCTACCGCAGCATCAACCAGGCCTTCAATAACAACCGCGCCGACGCCTACGAGCTTCCGGAGACCGAAGCCCGCTACCGGCAGTACCGTAGCCTGGCTGAGCGGGTACCGGCCGTCAACCTGAACCTGCTGATGAGCAAGGATCGCCGGCGCGCCCGCGTCACCAGCCGGATGGACGATATCGGGGCCGACAGCATCAAGGTGTTCCTGGCTAACACGGACGACTGGATCAACGCCAATGTGGACACCTCCCTGGTCAGCGTGCGCTCCACGGGTACCGGGCTGATCATCGACAAGAACGCGGAGTACATCCGCCGCAATCTGCTTCAGGGATTGGGGCTCGCCATCGGTATCGTCTGTATTCTGATGGCCTTTCTGTTCCGCAACTGGCGGATGCTGGTGGTCAGTCTGGTTCCGAACCTCCTTCCCCTGCTGATCGCGGGGGCCATGCTGGGCTTTCTGGGCATCGAGCTGGAGGCCGGCGTGAGTATCGTCTTTGCCATCATCTTCGGGATCGCGGTGGACGATACCATCCACTTCCTTTCGAAGTACAAGCTCGCCCGGGGGCGGGGACTGGGGACCACGGAGGCCATTCACGTCACTTTCCGCGAAACGGGTAAGGCGATCGTGCTCACCTCCATCGTGCTCTTCTTCGGCTTCCTGGTGATGCTCTTCAGTATCAGCCCGCCCAGTGTGACGATCGGACTGCTCATCAGCCTGACGTTGGCCAGCGCGCTGATCAGCGACCTGTTATTCATTCCCCTGCTACTGCGGTGGCTGGAGCCCGATTAGGGCCGCTCGGCGGTCACGATGTACTGATAGTCGAGGGTATCCTCATCGACGCTGACCATACGAAAGCCGGCTCGCTCCAGCATGCTTTCCAGATCCTGCACGCCGATACGATCTGTGATTTCCGGCCCGAGGACGGTCGGTTGCTGCTTCCAATCTACGATTACTACCCGGCCATTGGGCCGCAATGCCGGAAGTAAGCGGTGCAGGTAGGTCGAGGGATCCTCAATGAGGTAGAGGGTATTGACGAAGAGCACGATATCGACCTCCCGGTACTCCAATTTGGGATCGTCGGGCTCGGCCAGCCGGGGTTCCAGGCGGGACTGTAGGTTGCGGGGCAGTTCGGTGGCCCGTACGGTATCGAGGTAGGCGATCCAGCGGGGGTCGATCTCGATGGCGATCACGCGGTCGGCCAGGGGGGCCAGGCGGCGGGCAAAAAACCCCTCCCCGGCACCGATGTCGGCGATCACCTTCTCCTCAATGTCGCCCAACGCTTCGATGACCAGGCCGGGCTTCTGCCAGACGTGGCGCTCCCGGTCTTCCGCGGCCGAGGGGGTGGCGTATACGTCTTCGGGGGGCGGTGTCGGGCCGTTGTCTTCCCGGCAGCCGAGCAGGCAGCAAATGAACAGCAAGGGGAGGAAACGAAGCATAAAGTCAGTCAGGGCGGCCGGTAAGATACGCCGCGCTTAGAGCTTTGCCGTGACCAGCTCCCCCATCAGACGGTACAGCAGTCGGTTTAGCTCCCGGCCGCTCACCGTATGGTTGTTGACCGCGATGCTAAAGGCCAGCCGCCGGCCGTCGGGGCGGTCCACATAACCGGCATAAGCCCGCACCGCGCGGATCGTCCCGCTCTTGGCGTACAGTCGTCCCTCGGCGGGGGTGCCGGCGAGTACCCGGCGCATACTTCCGCTACGGCCGGCCAGGGGGATGCTTTCCTTCCAGCGGCTATCGACCGCCCGGTTAATCAGGAGCTCCGTCAGGAAGCCGGGCGGGAAGAAATTCCGGGGTGACAGTCCGCTTCCGTCAATGAGTTGAATGCCCTCGGTCGGTAACCCCTGCTGTTGTAACCAGGCGCGGACGCTGGTGCCGTCCTTTTCCAGAACCCGAAACAAAGCTTCGGCGTACAGATTGTTGCTGGTCAGGTTGGTCCGGTCCACGATCTCGGACAGGGGAGGCGACAGGGTACGGTGGAGCACCTGGGCCTCCTTACCAGGCAGTCGGCCCAGATCGAGGGTGGTCGTCGGGGTCTGGCTAATTTCGGTCCCCGCGGCTTTCAGTCGGTCGTGAAGGGCTTGGGCGGCGAAGAGGGGCGGATCGGGGATGGAGCCGCGGATTTGAAAACGCCCCGTCCCGACCGGGATGCTGCCGCGCACGAACTGGCGGTAATTGAAGGGCGCCCCGTAGATATAGGCCTGATCGCCACTACCCGGCGGACCGCTCTCCAGTTCATTCACGAAGGTGAGCCCCGGTATCTCCGGATCGGTACCGACGATCGGGGGGGTACTACCCTGCCGCGGCCGCTGGGCGAAGGAGAGGACGTAGGCATTCTCGTTCAGGTTGAGGCCATAGGCTCCGGCCCCGTAGTAGTTCCCCAGGTCGGCCCAGGGCCAGCCGGCGGCCGTTCCGTCGGTACCGAGGTAGCTGCCGTCGCCCACCACGGCCCCGGTGATGCGGGTGATACCACGGTTGCGTACCGCCGCCGCCCATTTGGCCACCACGGTTTGCCAGTCGTCGGCGCCCTCCATCTTATCGCTTCCCAGGGTCGGGTCACCACCGCCGACGATGTAGAGATTGCCGAGCAGGACGTCGTTTTCGATGGGGCCGTCGGCGAGCAAGCGGGTCTCGAAACGATGGTCGGGGCCAAGTACGTCCATGGCCGCCGCCGTGGTGACCAGTTTTTGGGTGGAGGCCGGAATACAGGCGAGTTCCGGTCGGTGGCTGGCAATGACCGCTCCGTCCTGAACTTGCCGTACGTCCACCGAAATTACCGCGTTCCTCAGCACCTGCGTCCGCGCAAAATCGGTAACGGCATCCTGGATCGTGCGCTGGGAAATGAGCAGACCGGGGAGCAGAAGGAGTAGGCAACGAATGATCATCCGCCGAAGTTAATCGACGAGCAGCAAGCGCCGGGTGAGTTGGCCGCTACGCCCTTCAACGCGTAAAAAGTAGACCCCGGCGGGCAGGCCAGTAAGGGAAATACGGCGGCCGGGTGCGCTCAGGTTCCGCCACTGTCCTAGACGCTGCCCGGTGGTGGAAAACAGACTGGCGGTAAAGTTTTCGCTGCCCCAGTTACCGGTTAACTCCAGAAGTACGTGCCCCCGGGAAGGATTAGGTGAGATGCGCAGTTGGCGGTCGGTCCAGTTGCGTACCGAGGTGCTCGTATCCAGTGAGGCCGTCTGGGTGGCCCCGGTGAAGTCGCCGCAGAGATTAGTGGATACGATGCGCCAGTAGAAGAGGCTGTCGGGCAGTTCGTCGCGTTCGGCCGTCAGCACGTTGCCCTTCGTGGTGGCGGAGTAGGTGATGTCGGTGAAGTTGGCGGTCGGTGATACTTCCAGAATGTAGCTATCGACGGTCTCCCGCTCGCGCCAGGTGAAGGCGATCGGGTCCGCGGTCACGTCAACGGTCGGGCGCTCGACTTCTTCCGGGAGCGGACGTACCTCCAGCGTCGACACGGCCCGCCGCTCCCCGCCATCGGCGGCAATCACGACAAAGGATAGGGGGAAGGTGCCCGCTCCCACCAGCGTCCAGGAGGTGAAAATGACGTCCATCTCCCGGTTGGTCGGGTCGTAGGAGAAGTTGTAATTATCGAGGGGCAGATCGCCGGCTTCCACGCGTAGGGCAACCTCGCTGCCATAGGCCTCCCCGAGTTTTAACCTTGCCGTTGCCCCCTCGTTAGCGCAGCGACTGATGGGGGCACTTAACATCCCGACATTCCGGTCGGCGTCGGCGGTTTCCTGCCCGCAGATGCGCAGGCGAAAGGCGTTAATGGCGCCGCCATCCATCATGACGCCGTCCCGGACGACAAGCCGCCACCGCCCCCGGGCATCTTCTCCGGCCAGGCTGGAAAGTGCGGTCAGGGGGCGTACCACCCGGTATTCGTCGTCAGCCCCGTCGAGGCATTCTCCAGCGAAGGTTTCCGCGGACGTTTCGGCATCGTCGCTAAAGCTGACGTAGAGGTTGCGGGCCGCGCAAAAACCGTTCTGCAGGGGTTCGAAGAGTGGAATAACGCTACCCGCCGGACTGACCAGCTCCGCCAAGAGATCCCCTACGAAGCTGTGGGTGATGCCCAGATCGACCTCAATGGAGGAGACGGTCAGGGGCTGAGTGACATCGATGGTGGCTGCCACGACCACGGAATCGGTAATCGGGATCGTGACCGGCACGTCAGTGGCCTCGCCCATAAGGCAGTTGCGCCCCGCCGTGGTAAACTTCCGCACCGCCGACCAGGGGCCGGTACCACAGGCATTGCGTGCCCGCACGCGCCAGTAGTGGGAAAGTCCGCCCGCCAGGGGTTGGGGCAGGACTAAAACGGTATCGCGTAGATCGATCCGGTCGAGGAGGGGGGCCGCGAAATTCCGCTCGTAAGCGAGCTGAAGATCGTAGGAAATGGCATCCGGGGTGGGCGCCCAGCTGATGGATAGAAAGGGGTCCGCGTTCTGCGCGTCCCCGGCCGGAAAGCGGGGGTCCACCGCCGGGGGTAAATTATCCACGAGGCGAAGGGTAAGCGGGAGGGTATCCAGAAAACCGGCCGCCTCGGCGATGAGGTCGATGGCATAGGACCCGGCATCAAGACCGGCGTCGGGGGTGACGTAAAGCGTGAAGCGGCTGCCTCCGGTCGTAGTAGTGGGAAAATCGTAGGTCAGCCGGTCATCCCCGTCGACTCGGAGCTGAGTGCCTGGCGGGAAGTCCTCCCCCACCGAAACACTGAACTCGGCTACCGCCTCCTGACACTGCGTCAGGCAATTCTCCCGGGCGGTGACGATCTCGCCCAGGAAGCGCTGCTCCAGACCGTCGAGTACTTCGGAGCCCAGGCAGGGGTCGAGCCAGGGGCCGAGGGAGGTAGCGGGGGTACCGCCGCCGGTCCAGCTCCGCCGCAGGTAAGAAAAGACATCGGCTTCCTGATTCCCGCAGGCGGCCCGCCCGCCGAAGAGCTGACCGATCACGCGGCCTTCGAAGTCGAACAACGGGGCACCCGAGGAACCGCGCTCGGTGGTCCCCACGTCCCAGTACGGAATACGGATGAAATCGCCGGCTCCGGATTTGGGGCCTGTTCCATCGATGTCGCTGAGGGTAGCCGGCTGAAAGCTGAATGAAATACGCTTCTCCTGTACGTTGGGATGATGAATGGTGAAGGCCCCCTCGGTGGGAAGCGGGCTGTCGATGTCCCAGCCGGCGAAGTAGGCATCGGCCCGGGGGTTGACGGGCTCGTCGAACTCGAGCAGCACGACGTCGAGGGGCGGATAGCGGGCGCGGAGGCGGGCACCGGTATTGAAGATTTCCAGACTGCCGTCGCCCGCCCCGTTGTTTTCCTCCGTATCGGGGGTACGGCAGCTGCTGTTCTGGAAGTTCCAGTAGGCGACCACGCTGGGCGCGTTCTCGGCAGTGACGCGGCAGTGGCTAGCGGTGATGAAGTAGGGGCGGCCGTCCTGATTACTGTTGTTAACCAGGAATCCGGTGCACTGGCTGCGTCCATTCAGGGTATAGGCGGCAACGCTGCGGATGGCGTCCCGGTACTTATCGATCTCGGGGAAGCCGTCTGCGGCCCCGCAGGCCACGTCCACGTTGCAGTCGCCCATCAGCGCGTCTAGCGCACCGGCGTAGTCGTGGTTGACGGAGGCAATGGCCAGACCGGGATTCTCGGAGGCGGTGGCGGGTACTTCCAGTTCGACCAGTAGCTCGTCGCCTGGCAGCAAGGGCGACCAGAAGGTACCGTGATCGTCGTTGTCGGCCGGGGTGAAGGGGCCGTAGCGGCGCGTGGGGGTGGAAAGATATAATTCACCACCCTCGGGCAGACGGAACTCCGAAAAGCCCAGGTTCAGGGATTTGGCCCCCGGACTGTGGATCCGTAAGCGCCAGCTAGCACGGCCGGCCCGCTCGGACCAGCGGCCGGCATTGCCGGGATGCATGTTGGCGGGGAGGGAAACGGCGAACTCGTCGGGGCGATCGGGCCGGCGGGCCTCCAGTTCCCGCTCCAGCAGGGCGGCGTTGTCCTGTACCGGTAGCTCGGCCCGGGGTACCTGCCGGAGGGCGGCGGGTGCCAGGCGGTGCTGGGCGGGGAGTATGGCCACTCCGCCCAGTGCCACGAGCAGGCAACAGAGGAAACGCAACATCTACTTCGGTTTAGCCGGGACAAGGTACGGGGCCGCCCGGAAGTCGGAGAAAATGATGGGTGGGTTTGTAGGTTAAGCGCCAAAGCCGTACCTTTGCCCGACTTTTGCAAAGCCTCCGGTGCGGTCCCGTGCCCTAAAGAACTACCGTTATGAAGCGTACCTACCAGCCCTCCAAGCGTAAGCGTGTGAACAAGCACGGTTTCCGCTCCCGTATGTCGACCAAGAACGGTCGTAAGCTCCTCGCGCGCCGCCGCGCCAAAGGTCGTCATAAGCTGACCGTCAGCGACGACACCTACAAGAAGTAACTGATACCACCGGTACGCCCGGAAAGGTTGCAAAATTTAGTTAAGCCCCCGCCGCCCCGTGCCGCGGGGGCTTTCTTAGCTTTGGTTCTACCATGCGCGTACTCATTCAGCGGGTCAGTGAGGCTTCGGTCACCATCGCGGGGCGGGTCAGCGGTCGGATCGGTCCCGGCTTGCTCGTACTCCTCGGCGTGGAGGAAGCCGATACGGAGGAGGATATCGACTGGCTCTGCGGCAAGATCAGCCGGCTGCGCATCTTTTCGGATGAGGAGGGGCGGATGAACCGCAGCGTAGTGGACGTGGATGGCGGGCTGTTGGTCGTCTCCCAGTTCACCCTCTTTGCCAGCACGAAGAAGGGCAACCGCCCCGGCTTTACGCGGAGTGCCCCGCCGCCGGTAGCCATTCCCCTGTACGAACGCTTCGTCCGCACGCTGGGACATACCGCAGGCAGGCCGATACAAATGGGGGAGTTCGGGGCGGATATGCAGGTAGCGCTGGTAAACGACGGTCCCGTTACGATCTGCATGGACTCGAAACAGCGGGAGTAAATCGCACCCCGCTCAGCACCAGCCCCTCCGGCCGCGCCTGTCCGGTGCCCAGTCGCTCACCGCTACTTAGCGCCCGGGCGAAGTCGTCCGGCCCAATCTCCCCCGCCCCGACCCGCAGGAGCTGAAAGACGAGGATGCGGATCATCCCCCGCAGGAAGCGATCGGCCACGAAGCGAAAGCGGTAGCGCCCCTCCCCCTCCTCGTGCAGACTGCCCTCGTAGAGCTCGCAGGTCGTCGTATTATGGCGGTCGGGCGTCAGGCAGAAGGCACGAAAGT
>CAZKPE010000054.1:0-19448 GCA_964554545.1 uncultured Lewinella sp. | reverse complement strand
CATGATGGCGCGAAAACGTCTTCGATCAGGCAAATCATATCGGTCGACCGTTGCCGTTATGTGAAAATTGGCTATGTTAGCGCCTCGAAACACCCGCATATCTCTATCAGCGCGGGTAGCGAAGACTTTGACTCACTAACTTAATCGATCATGCGACGTCTACTCGGCCTACTTCTGGCCTTTCTCTGCACGGCGGTCGTCTACGGACAGGCAACCACCGAAGTACGAGGTACCGTTACCGACCCGGATGGATTTCCCCTCATCGGCGCTACGGTTCTGGCGAAAGGAACTACCGTCGGTTCGGTGACCGACTTCGATGGAAAGTATCAGCTTACCATCCCGGAAACGGTCACTACCCTCGTTTTTACTTACACCGGTTACGAGACCCAGGAACTCACCCTGAGCGGGCAAACGGTCGCCGACATCACGATGAACGAGGGGGTGGCCCTTGACGAGATCGTCGTGACCGGCTATGCCGTGACCAGTAAGCGACAAACCACGGCGGCGGTCTCCACCGTATCGACCGAGGAACTCGCCGCCGTTCCCAGCGGAAACGTCGAGCAGCAGCTACAGGGACGCGCCGCCGGAGTGACCGTCATTACCAACGGACAGCCGGGTACGACCTCCATCATCCGCATCCGGGGCTTCGGTTCCTTCGGGGGTAACCAGCCGCTGTACGTAGTTGACGGGGTGCCCATCGATAACATCGAATTTCTTTCCCCCGACGACATCGAGGCGACTACCATACTTAAGGATGCCTCTTCCGCTTCTATTTACGGTGCACGGGCCGCCGGTGGGGTGGTCGTCATTCAGACGAAGCGGGGTAAGAAGACCCCCCAACCCCTTACGGTGAGCTACGACGGGTTGGTCGGATTCACCGACCCCGGCACCGGCCAGGAGATTCTCAGCCCCCGGCAGGACGCCACCAAAACCTGGGAAGCACTGCGCAATGACGCCCTCACCCCAGCTAGTGAAAACTGGGGGCACCCCCAGTATGGCAACGGACTTGTCCCCGTGGTCCCCGACTTCATCATGGTGGGCAACCAGTCTGGTGTCTCCGGAACGATCAATCGGGAGGAGCAGGCTGCCCTGTACAACATCGATGCCAACGCCGGCCCTCTTTACCAGGTCATGGCCGCTAATGAAGATGGTACGGACTGGTACGATGCCATTACCCGTACCGGTATCCTGCAGCGGCACACGCTCGGGTTCCAGGGGTCGACCGAGGCTAGCCGCTACTACGTCGGTATCAGCAGCCAGGTCCAGGAGGGTATCCTGCTTTACAACGACCTGGAGCGTTATACCTTCCGCGTTAATACCGAATTTAATCTGGGTAGCCGGGTCCGTATCGGTGAGAACCTCCAGTTCACCTACCGGAGTGCCCGTGGGCAGATCGGCGGTGGCGGCGGTGCCGGACTGGCCGACGACGAGAACAGCATTCTGGGAGCGTTCCGGATGCACCCGATGATTCCCGTCTACGATGAGTTCGGCGGTTTTGCCGGCACCCGGGCGGCCGGCTTCAACAACCCCCGGAACCCGGTCGCCGAGCGGGAGGGCGTGAAGGACAATCAGAACTTCAGCGGTGCCGGCTTCGGCAATTTCTACGTTGAGGTGGACCCCATCGAATCCGTGACCCTGCGCTCCAGCATCGGCGGTCGCTACCTGCACTTCAATGGCAACTCGTACAACCGCCAGACCTACGAGAACTCGGAGAATAACGGCAGCTTCGGCTACAATGAATTCCAGGGCTACTTCTTCGACTGGACCTTCACCAACACGGCCCGCTACGAGGAGAACTTTGGCGCTCATAACTTCACCGTATTAGCTGGTATAGAGGCTATTTCTACGGGGAATGGCCGTACGAGTAGCGCCGGCGGGATCAACCCGTTCAGCCGGACGCTCGACTTCATCAACCTGAGCAATGTCAACCAGCCTAACCCAGCGAACAGTAACTACCTGGTACCCTCGAAGTTCTTCTCCGTATTCGGCTCGGTCAACTACAACTGGAACGACCGCTACTACCTGACTGCCGTACTGCGGCGCGACGGGGCCAGCCGCTTCGGGGCCGATAATCGCTACGGTACCTTCCCCGCCTTCAGCGCGGCCTGGCGGGTAACCAGCGAAGCCTTCATGCAGAACCAGACCTTTTTCACCGACCTGAAGATTCGCGGTGGCTGGGGGCAAATGGGTAACTCCAACAACGTAAACGCCAGTAACCGCTTCTTTACCTACAATCAGTCGGTAGGCGGGGCCAGCTACCCGATCGACGGAGGCAACAACAACGCCGATGTCGGCTTCTTCCTCAACCGGATCGGTACGGAAACCGCGGCCTGGGAAGCGGCCGTCTCAACAAACATCGGTTTTGACGCTACGATCCTGAACGGCAAGGTGGATGTCATCGTGGATGCCTGGCGTCGGACGACGGACGACCTGTTGATCCCCCTCCGCCTACCGGCCGTTAACGGTCCGGCATCTACCCCCCCGGTCGTTAATATCGGTAGCATGCTGAACGAAGGTATTGACGCCCAGATCATCTACCGGGATAGGTTGAGCAACGACTTTGGTTTTGAATTGACCATAAACGGTGCGCTGCTCCGGAATGAGATCACCAAGTTCACCGACGATGTCGACTTCTTCGACGGCTTCGGATCGCGGATCAACGGTGCCGTCGTGCGCAACGAGGTCGGGCGACCGCTCTCCTCCTTCTTTGGCTACCAGGTGGTCGGCCTGTTCCAAACTGCTCAGGAGGCGAAGGATGCGCCCAGCCAGCCGGGTGCCGCCCCGGGCCGCTTCCGCTTCGAAGACAACAACGGGCGGGATGAGAACGGTGAACTCACCGGAGAGCCGGACGGACAGATCACGGAAGCCGACCGGACCTTCCTCGGCAGTGCCGTCCCCGATTTCACCGGCGGATTTAACCTCAAGCTGACCTATAAGGGCTTCGACCTGACGAGCTTCTTCTACACCAGTATCGGCAACGAGATCTACAATAACTCAAAGTGGTTCACTGACTTTTACGGCACCTTCAAGGGCGCCTCGGTATCCACCCGGGTACTGGATAGCTGGTCGCCTCAGAACGTGAACACGGACGTGCCGATCTACGAAACGGCCTCCAACTTCAGTACTTCCCAGCAGTCGACCAGCTACTATGTGGAAGATGGCTCTTTCCTGCGTTTACAAAACCTTACCCTGGGCTATACGCTGCCTACTACCGCATTCGGCGGCGTATTCAATAACCTCCGCGTGGCCGTATCGGGTAACAACCTCTTTACCATCACCGGCTACGACGGTCTGGACCCCGCGGTGGGTGGCTCGGCTGACACTGACTTTGGAATTGACGTTGGCAATTACCCCGTCACCCAGTCCTACAACTTTCAACTCAGTTTCGACTTTTAACAGTTGATCCTCTAAACTAAATCTATCATGCAATCCTATAAAACGCTATTCCGCATTTGCCTCGGCGGCCTGCTCGCGGGTGGTCTGCTCTGGACCTGCAGCGACGAATTCCTGGAAGTCCAGCCCAAAGGAGTTCTGGCACCAAGCGTCCTGGCTACCGAAGCGGGAATCGAAGGCGTCCTTCTCGGTGCCTACTCCCAGCTGGGCGGTCGGGGCAACTACTTCGGTGGTGCCTCGAACTGGGCCAACGGGAGTGTTCAGGGCGGTGAGGCCAATAAGGGTACCAACGACGGCGACTTTACTGACATCAACGACCTGGTGCAGTACCGTCTCGATCCAACTTCACGCATCCCCCGGGATCGCTGGAATGGACTCTTCGAGGGGGTAACCCGTTCAAATGCCGTACTTGGGCTGCTACCCCTTTCGGAGGACCCCTTGCTGACGGACGCCGACCGTGCCCGTATTGAAGCCGAAGCGCGCTTCCTACGGGGCCACTACTATTTCCAACTGGAGATCTCTTTCGACCAGGCTCCTTTCCTGGAACCCGGCCTCACATTAGAGGAACAGCAGGCGGTGGTTTCGAGTGATCTTTGGCCGTTCATCGAAGCGGACTTCCAGTTTGCCTTCGACAACCTGCCCGAAACCCAGGACCAGGCCGGCCGGGCAAATAAATGGGCCGCCGGTGCTTACCTCGGTAAAACCTTCCTCTACCAGGAGAAATGGGAACAGGCCCGGGACATGCTACGCAATGTCGTTGACAATGGACAGACCACGAACGGACAACCCTACGCTCTGCTCGAGAACTACGCCAGCGCGTTCAACGCCGAGTTCGATAACAGCGCCGAATCGGTATTCGCCGTTCAGGCCGCAGCCAACAGCGGCACGACCAACGTTGCCAATCCGGACTTCGTCCTCAACTTCCCCCACAACACGGGATCGAGCGGACCGGGTAACTGCTGTGGGTTCTTCCAGCCCACTTTCGATCTGGCTAACAGCTTCCGTACCCAGGATGGTCTGCCCCTGCTCGATAACAGCTACAACGACGAAGACAACCGTCTGGCCAATGATCAGGGCCTGGCCAGTACCGATCCCTTCACTCCCGATGCCGGCCCCGTCGACCCACGCCTGGACCATAGCGTCGGCCGTCGCGGTATCCCCTACCTCGGCTGGGGAACCCCCGACCACCCGAACGCCCACCCCGGTCGCGACTGGATCCGGGATCAGCCCTACGCCGGGCCGTACTCGCCCAAGAAGTTCGTCTACTACGCAAGTCAGGAAGGCGGCCTCTCCGACGGTACCAGCTGGACTCGTGGCTACGGCTCGATGAACTACAACATCATTCGCTTCTCGGACGTCCTGCTGATGCTGGCCGAAGCCGAAATCGAAACCGGTGACGTGGAACGTGGTCGGGAACTCATTAACCAGGTTCGTGCCCGGGCGGCCAGCGATCCCAGCCTCCTGAAGCGGGATGATGGCTCTCTCGCCGCTAACTACCAGATCGCGCTGTATGACGCCTTTTCCGGCAAGGACGCAGCCCTGCGCGCGCTCTACTTTGAGCGGAAGCTGGAACTCAGTGGTGAGGGCCACCGCTTCTTCGATCTCCGGCGCTGGGGGCTGGCCGATTCCGAACTCAACCGAATCGTCGACTTCGAGCAGCAATTCCTGCCCGTTGCCTACGCCAACGCGGAGTTCGTTTCACCCCAGGATCTCTACTACCCCATTCCCCAGGATCAAATCGATCTACAAGGGCCGGATATCCTCCCCCAAAACCCCGGGTACAACGAGTAAGCCGGTCGGCGCGAGTTACGGTTGCGCAAACCAAAAGGGTCGCATAGTCCACATGGACTATGCGACCCTTTTTTTGGCGTACCTCGTACCTCCCAGACAAACAACTCTCCCCCTGAAACAGCCTACCTAAAAGATGACCAACTTCTGTAGCTCGCTATTCACCACATTCACCCCATCGCCCCGCAGCCGAACCTGGTAGAGGTAAACCCCCCGGGCTAGCTCGTCCCCGTAGTCGTCCAGCCCGTCCCAGGCAATACAATCGTCCTGGCGAACCGCGCCGTCACTGAACGGGAACCCGCGCTCGATCGTCTTGACCAACCTGCCGTTGACCGTATAGATCTGTACGATCGCCTCCACCTCCTGGCCGACGAGGGTATGGTCGAACTGGAAGCAGGTCCGTTGAGTAAAGGGATTGGGATAGTTCAGCAGGCGGGTAACGGCATCGCCCCCGGAGGTGGATACGATGAATTCCGTCGTGGCGACCGTACTGTTATTGGCTACGTCCCACGCCCTGACCGAAATCGAGTGTACACCCGGCTCCAGATCGAATAGTGGATAGCGCACCTTCCCACTCCGGAAGTTATCGACGTCTGCCTCGTAGTAATCATTCAGTACGATGGGGTTGCGGGTATCCCCATCCAATACGGCCTCCAGATCGTGGCCGATGCTGTTGCCGGTGACGTTGATGCCCAGATCGTCACTCAGGTGAAGCAGCAGTACCGGGTCCTCACTTACTTCCGCCCCCGGCACGAAGTCCGTATTATCCAGATAGACCTCCACCTCAGGACCCAGGTCATTCGCACCGGTGTTCTCGCCGGTTCCCCCCACGATCAGCCGATCGTAAAAGCCCGCCGCGTCGGTGAACTGAGTCCGGTCGGCGGCGTAGTAGCTCACTTTGGCCGGGCCGAAGGAGTAGTTGATGTCATTCGGCACCACGAATTCGAAGGAGAACCTCCCATTCGTCACCGTTGCCCGGCCCCGGAAGATGATGTTGCGTTGCACCTCCACCTCGATCAGGGGGCTGTCGCTGTCCTGCTGCAGGGTGGGTACGGTTTGGGCCTTGTCGTAAATCGTCGGATAAACTTCCCCGTTGAAATTCTCCAGCACGTTGCCGGCCACGTCGATGATCTCCCCGCTTACCCGCATCTGCTGTAGCGCCCGCACGGTATCCTGGCGATCGCCGCTCACCGGCAGACTATCCACGGCCGTAGTGCGTACCGCATGCCGGGGGAAGGCAATGACGGTAGCCGGATCGCCCAGTAGGGTGAATTTGCGCACGTTCTCCGTCCGCCCGTCCAGGCGACCAGCCCCGTCCGCGCCACTGGTCGCATTCTTACCGATGCGGATAATGTCACCCAGGCTACGCCATTCTCCGTTGGGGCGTTCCAGCATGGCCTGTACGGTATTGTTGGTCAGGTTATAGTTCTGGCGGGCGAAGACCGGGCGGGTGGTGGTCATCAGGGCGATCACGCCACCGCGGGGTGTCAGTAGGGCTTCCTCTCCGGCACTGACGAAAGAGGCATCGTCGTAATTGCTGAACGTACACGTGGCCGTCATGAACAGCGGTGGCTGAATGGGGTCCGGACTCTGGGCGGGCTTGGACCAGTTCCGAATCTGGGGGATGGTCAGCACCCGTTCCTGCCCCCATCCCCGCGGCCCCCCGTGACCGAGGTAGGTGACTGCCAGCGCGCCCCGGAATACGGCCCGGTCCAGTCCTTCCTTGATGGCCGGGTAGCGATCGCCGGAAGAAAGACTGATCTGGGGGAAGAGGTCGAAGTATAACTTATCGAAGTTGAGGTCCGGTTTAGCGGTGGCTACGGAGGCAGCGACCCGGTTCACGTCCCGGGTATGGACGCCCCCGTCTTCGTCATCCCCCACGAAGACCATCCGGGTACGCCAATCCCCGAGTGCGCTCGGGCTCGTATCGTAACGGATCAGTTTCTCGACGACCCCGCTCGCCTCGTCGGCCGACTTCACCGGTAGGCGACCTACCGCCACGGTAAGGTCCGGACCGAGGGGTTGACTACCGACGGCCGGCAGCACGATACCGAAGAAATCGTCGGAAGGAAAACTCTCCACTTCCGTGAATTGATCCTGGTACTGATAGGTTGGAATGAAGGCCGTACCCAGTCCGTACAGGTTCCGGTGGTCGAAGCTGCCGTCACCAAAGAGAAGGAGGTAACGGAGGTTCGGGTCCCGCTCCCGGACCATGCGCACGTAATTCCGGATGGCCGCCGCATCATCCTTACCACCGCTGAACTCATTGTAAATCTGCCGGGTAGTGACCAGACTGACGGTATATCCGTTATGCGACCGCCGGTGCTCCGCTAATCGCTCCGCCTGGGCCAGAAAGTCGGGGTGGGTAACGATGATCATGTCGGCCCGCTCGGTGGCGTGCAGGTTCTGCGCCTCGATCCGACCGACGGCGGTAGGGGTCGGCAATCCCCCGTTGTCCCGAAAAGCAACGTATTCGTACAGTTCCCCCCCGGCCGGGGCCGAGAAGCTTCCTTCGCTGAGGGCGGCTTCCCGGATGTCCGCTCCGTTTATTCGCCACACGCGGACGTCTCCCCCCGTCGCATCACCCAGCTGAAAGCGTACGGTGGGCGCATCCACGGTCCGTGTGTCCCGGAACGAAAACTGCGCCTGGCCGGCAAAGGTCAGCTGCCGCCGGGCCCACAGCTGAATGAAGTCGAGCCAGGCTTCGCTCTGATCGGTGCCGGCCGGGGTGGGGTACACCAAACGGACGTCTACGCGGGATCGGTCCAGTGGCACGCTGCCCGACAGATCGGTAAGGCGGACGGCCGGGGAAAGTTCCTGGGCACCCAACCTGACCGATGCCCCCACGGAACTGGAAATCTCCTGTCCGTTGACCTCCACCAGATACTGACTGCGAACCGGTGAACGCAGGGCCATAGTGGCCGTCACCCGCAATGGCTCATCGGCTACGGCATCGGGAAAGCTGGCCGCGGCGGGATAATTCTTGTCGCGGTTGATCTGGAAGAAATCCCCAAACCAGAAGGGGCCACTGCCGTGGCTGTTGCCGTCCAGTTCGTGCAGCACGTTCTGGCGGTCATCCTCCAGATGAACGACGGCATCGTAGCTTTCCGTCGGCGTGCCCCCACTGGCAGCCGGAAGGGCACTTACGCGGCGACCGCGACCCGGAGTGCCGATCTGCAGGTAATATGAGTTTGTCGTACTGTAAATGTGTTTCTGCAAGCGGAAGCGGTCGGAACTCGCGCTGTACGTCATCTCATCCGGCCCGTGGGCGTAGAGCAGGATGTAGTCGCCGTTATCGAAGCTTCCGTCCGACTCTCCGCTCACCCGGATCGCCTGCTCGATCAGATCGTCGGGGGGCATGGCGTTGGTCGTTTCGGGAAGCATCCCGGGGCCCTGTCCGTATATCTTGATGTCCCGCGGGTCGACCCCTTCCAGCCCGGCTACGCGTAGCTGGTCGACGAGAAAGCCCCGATCCAGGCGGTACATTCCCGGTCCCTCGACTTCGAAGCGGTACGTTTCCCCCTGCCGCAGCACGGAATTACGGGCGAAGGTCGAACGGCCGCTTCCGGTCGGGGTGGGGGAGGCGGCCACCAGTCGGACTTCCGCGGCGATCAACCGCTCCAGGCCGGAAGGGGTCTGGATGATGGCCGGCCCGCTGATCTTACCCAGATTGCCTTCCGTCTGCCGGCTCACCCGATAGGTAAAGCCGAAAGCCGTGGCCGGCTCCGCCGAGAATAGGGCGGGGGCAACCAGGGGCTCCGACCGTAGGGAAACGATCTCGACCCGGCGAGAAGCCAGGGAATTGGCCCGAAAGGTGTGGACCAGGTCGGGAAGTTCGCCGGAAATGATTGCACCTGCGTCCGCGCCCAATTGGTAAGAAAAGATGACCCGCTGCTCCCCCTGATAATCCACCGTAAGGGGATCGTCCCATTTCAGGTCGAAGGAGAACTGATCCTGTGCCGTACAAACCGTTGAGAGGAGGACAACAAAAGGCAGGAGAACGGACTTGAGCATAGCGTGCGCTTGGGGGCAAAAATAAGATACGCCGCGATGAGGGAAACGTTGTTCCCGCCACGAAGAATACCGTCGGTGCCCTGCTGGCTGTCGGAGGGCCGACGCAGCAGCCGGGTCGTTTGGATGTGCAGGGCAGGTAGTGTAGCTTTAAGGATGCGCCTGACCCTGATCTTTACCACCATTTTACTGCTCTGGGGGGTGGGCGGCGGAGCGCAGGATGCCGTTTTTTCTCAATTTTATGCCGCTCCGCTTCAACTGAACCCCGCCTTTGCCGGAGTCAGTATCGCGCCGCGGATCATCATGAACTACCGCAGCCAGCACACCAGTTACCCGAGTGCCTACCGCACCTTCGCCCTGAGCTACGAGCAACCCCTGCGGAACAGCCCGTCCAGTTTTGGCGTCCGGCTGCTGACCGATCGGCAGTTGGAAGGCCTGTACAGTAACACCACCGCGGCCGTTATTTATGCGTACGACATTCGGCTTAGCCAGGAAGCCCACGTCCGGATCGGCCTGAGTGGGGGGCTGCTGAACAGTCGCCTGGACTTCGGGAGCCTGGTCTTCGGCGACATCATTGACCCGGCCACCGGAGCGGACGGCGTGACCCAGGAACAGTTGATGGCGATCAGCTCCAGCTCGGTCGACCTGAGCTCCGGCGTTCTGTTTTACGCCAAGTACTTCTACGGCGGCTTCAGCATCGAGCACCTGAACCGGCCCGATGAAAACCTGCTACAGCTCGATAACAACCTCTACGCGGGGCGGCCGCAGCGACTGAGCCTACACGCCGGTACCCGCTTCGATCTCAAACGCTTCAACAATCCGAAGCGGCCGGCTTACGTGACCCCCAATTTCCTATTTACCAGCCAGGCGCAGTTTCGCCAACTCAATCTCGGCGCCTACTTCGGTTACGGTCCGTTTGCCCTGGGTGGGTGGTACCGCCATGCTTTTGGTAACCCGGACGGGCTCATTGCGGCGGTCACCTTCCGGGAGGATGTCCTGCGGATCGGTCTCAGCTACGATGCCGTGATCTCGGACCTGCGGAACGTGCCGGGGGGGCTGGGACCGACCTTCGAGCTGAGCTTCGCCATCGATTTCGGGAACAGCAAGGAGCTGAAGCGCCGCCGATATGCAGATCGCTACAATGATTGTCTGGGCATGTTTCGGTAGACCCACCCATGTTTTGGGAAAATCTTCCTAACTTGCAGCCGGTTGGCACAAAAAAAGCGCCAACCGAAATGCGGTTGGCGCTGTCGTTATAAGTTCGCTAAACCGGTGTGTTGGCATGAGGCTAGTTATGCCAACCCTCCTTTGATGCTAAAAACCCCACATTCAAGGGTTGCGAATTATAACTAAAGAGACACTATGAACAAACACAATTTCTTTGAACTCACTCGTTAGGCGTTTATGGGTTTAGGTGATTTTAGGTGTTTCTCCCGTCGTTGATGATACAAATATACCGGGCCAAGTGAGCCAAAAACAGGCAAATTGCGTGTTTTTGCAGCATGTAATCCGGCGGCAAAAGTGGATATAAATTTGCTAATTTGCTGATTATCTGTAATTTGTGCGTACTGAATTGACCTCCACTTCGCTCATTTCGGAACATCAACATGGAAGATATACGGGAGCTGCTGGACATCGCGTCCGCGAAAAAGGTGGCCAAACTGCTGAAAATCAGTCGGGCGAAGGGAAAAACTTCCATGGTCGCCGAACTGCACGCCCTCGTCACCAAGGGTGACCTTTCCGAAGATGAGATCGTCGCCCGGCTCTATGGGAAGACATACGACAGTAAGTACGCCGCCTACCGGGCCTTGAAGGGCCGCCTGCGTGACCTCATCACGACGGCCATCATGGACGACGATGTCTACTCCGCCAACTATAAGGATTACGACAGCGCCCAGATAAACGGCTACCGCCAGCTGAACCTGATCAACCTCTTGCTGCTGCGACGGGCCTGGAAGAGCGCAAAGTACTTTTCACACCTGACGTTGAGAAGGGTGCGGGACTTTGAGATCCTACCCATCAACAGCCGCCTGGCGTCCATCCTGGCCAGTCTGTACCTGGGAGTGGGCTTCGATGAGAAGCAATTCACCAAGTACCAGGAGATGGCGGACTACTACGCCGAAGCGGAGCGAGTGCTCAACAAAGTGTCCAGCTACTACCGGGAAATGCGCCGGATGATCTACGCCCACAAGCTGTTGCCCAACGAGATCGGACAGCGGGTGGCGGAGTACGTCGACGAGTGCGAAGATTCCGTGGCGCTGTACCCGAAAGTTTCGGCGCTGCAGGCGATGTTTTTCATCATGAAGGTGCACGGGCTTACGCTGATGGGCGACTACCCGGGAGCGATCCGCACGGCCAACGAGGCGGAAGAAGTGCTGACCAAGTGTAAGGGGGCCGGTAAGCAGTCGCTGTCGCTGATGGCCCTGACCCGGGTCGACTGTTCGGTCAAGCTCCGCGACTTTGCGGAAGGTTACCTTCAGGTGAAGCGTGCTAAGCGGATGGTTCCCGAAGGATCGATCAACCACATCAAGCTTTCCGAATATGCCATCACGCTCGGACTTCAGACCGGCAACTTCGACTATGCCTACGAGCAACTCGCCCAGGTAGACCGCAAAGCCCTGAACCGTCTGCTGACGCAGCAACACGTGGAGTACTGGCTGATCCTGGAGGCGTACGTGAATCTGCTCATTCTGGCCGGCCAGATTGACATCACCCAGACGAGCGGTACGCTTCCCGACTTCAAGCTGTACAAGTTTGTCAATAACGTTCCCTCCTATTCGAAGGACAAGCAGGGGATGAACATTCAGATCCTCATCCTGCAAGTCATCTTCTTCATCATCAAGCGACAGTACGGTAAGATCATCGACCGCACGGACGCGCTGATCCGCTACGGAAGCCGCTACCTGATGAACAACGAGAACCTAAGGAACAACTGCTTCTTTAAGCTGCTGCTGACCGCCGAAAAATGCAACTTCCACCGGGCGGCCACGGTACGGAACGCGAAGAAGACTTACCAGAAAATGATCAGCCCCCAGGCCAAGAAGCTGGGGCGGGCTAACAGTACGGAGATCATTCGCTATGAGACGCTCTGGCAGATCGTACTGGATAATCTGGATACGGCAGCCCCCGACGGGCGAAAGCTGCGGGCACGGCATACTTCCACCTGACCGGCGGAAGTATGCCCTAACTTACATAATGATGTCCTCGACCATGATTTAGTGTGTTTGGACCGAATCGAATCGGCGATAACGTAGGAAGGGGTGTGAATGGGTGTGACCGGAAAGCCAGTCAGTTACATGATAATGTCTTCGACGACAATGTCGGAACGCATGATGATATCTTCCACTACGATATCGGAGCGCATGATGATATCCTCGACCACAATGTCGGCTTGCATGATGATGTCCTCGACGACGATGTCAGAACCGCGCATGATGATGTCTTCTACGACGATGCGAGCGGTCTCGAGTACTTCGGGGGAAAGGAGTTCGGTGAAAAAAGCCATGATAATAGGATTTAAAGGTAATTTTTTGAATGGTAAGCTACAGATATAACAGTAGTAACTTACATGATGATGTCCTCAACAACAATGTCGGAGCGCATGATGATATCCTCTACGACGATATCAGCTTGCATGATGATGTCTTCGACTACGATGTCGGATCCGCGCATGATGATGTCTTCGACGACAATGCGGGCGGTTTCGAGTACTTCAGGGGAGAGGAGTTCGGTAAAGAAGGCCATATGAGATGGAGCTTATTGTGATTTGGAAGGAGGGGAAGGGTTGCGGCGGGTGGCCGGCTTACATGATGATGTCTTCGACAACAATGTCGGAGCGCATGATGATATCTTCGACGACGATGTCGGAGCGCATGATGATGTCTTCAACGACGATGTCAGCTTGCATGATGATGTCCTCGACGACGATGTCGGATCCACGCATGATGATGTCTTCGACGACGATGCGGGCGGTATCGAGTACTTCAGGGGAGAGGAGTTCGGTAAAGAAGGCCATAGTTGTTTTTTTAAGGCGGTTATTTGCCCGGAGGGCGAATGGTGATACGGCAGGGCCGCGTTTAAAGGATGATGTCTTCCATCATGACACAATTCGATTTGGGTGAAGAATTTCTTTGGTGTTCATGAGAGAAGACTGCGACCGTAGCCGCTGATTGTGATCCAAAGATGGGGGCAGTTACCCCCCGTTTCCTCGGCATTTTGCGCCCGATTTTTATGCCCCAGGCGGATGATATATCATCATATTTTTCATAAAACGCAGAAAGCCAGTGGTTTATACCACTGGCTTTCTTGCTATTTGTAATGTAAACTTAGTTCTTCAGTCGCCCGTTTCCGGCTGTTCATCCGCTCTCTGCGACCGTCCGGGAGGCCCCAGGCGCTCAAATGTGCTCTCCACCGGCGGGCCGAACCGCCCCCGACCCTCGGCCTCGTCGGCTGCATCGTAGGCTTTGATGATGGATTTCACCAGCCGATGGCGCACGACGTCTTCGGCGCTCAGCCGGATCACCGATATCCCCTTGATGGGGGCCAGCAGGTGTATGGCCCGGCGCAGGCCGGATACCTGATTGCGCGGTAGATCCACCTGACTGAGGTCCCCCGTCACGATGCACTTTGCCGAGGGGCCCAGGCGGGTCAGGAACATCTTGATTTGGCTGGTCGTGGTGTTCTGTGCCTCATCCATAATGACGAAGCAGTTGTCCAGGGTACGCCCTCGCATGTATGCCAGCGGGGCAATCTCAATGGTCCCGTCTTCCCGGAACTTATCCAACCGCTCCCGTGGCAGCATGTCGTCCAGGGCATCGTAGAGCGGCCGCAGGTAGGGGTCGATTTTATCCTGCAGGTCTCCCGGCAGGAAGCCCAGGCTTTCCCCCGCTTCCACGGCCGGCCGGGTAAGGATGATCTTTCGCACCCGCTTGTTTTTCAGGGCCCGGATGGCCAGGGCGACGGCGGTGTACGTCTTACCGGTACCCGCCGGCCCGATCGCAAACACGATGTCATTGCGGTCGGCTTCAACCACCATGGCGGCCTGGTTGGGCGTACGGGCCTTTATGGGCTTGCCGTTGCGCCCGAATACGATAGTCTTATTGGCGCTCCCGTTCCCAAGACGCGTCTGAAAGGGGTTTTCGCCAGCCAGCAGGTCCTCCACGGTCTGCCGGGTCAGCTCCCGGTTGTCCTGCAGCAGCCGCATCATGAGTTCGAGGTGGTGCTTGATACGCTGGGCTTCCGCCTTCTCCGCCCGGATCTTGACATTGGTCCCCCTTTGGGTGATCTTCGCCTCGGGGTACGCTTCCCGGATCAGCTTCAGCTTGCTGTTGTTCTCACCCAGTAAGGCTACGGGGTCTACCCCGTTGATGGTCATAACGATTTCGCTCAATCCTTGGCAGTTTTGCTACGGAGGAAGTCCCGCGGCGCTCACCAAAGTAACCTTTACTTTTTCCCCAAAGTTGCAGGACGCTCAGACGCTGACTCGAAAGCGAATGGCCCGAAGCCCGTTGACGGACTGTAGCGGATCGATAACCACGTGCTCGATCTCCCCCGCGATATAACCCGCCTGGTGTAGATAGTCCAGATAGCCCGTGTATTCCTCCAGGTCCTTATCCTGGAGATAGACGAGACTGATCATCCCCGCCTGGGTCAGCCGTTCGGCCCCCTGCCGGATGGTTGCCTTATCCAATCGCTTCTTCAGGATCTCGTACCGGATGTTGTAGTCGCCATCCACGTCGAAGCGCTTTTCGTCCATCCGGAACCGGATGTTGAGCGGAGTAGTGTAGGCGAAGATCAACTGGGCCGTGCGCAGGGGCATCGGCAACTGCTCGCTCAGGTTCTGCACCCGCCGGGTGAGTTGGCACATGTCGACCAACTGGGAAAGCCGCAGGTTCCTCAGGTGAATCCGACTGAATTTCTGGTGCTTTAGCAGGCTCTGACCAGCGTATATCTCATATTCCACCCCGTCGGTCTTGTACTTTTCAAAGTAGTGGGGTAGCATCCGCTGGGCCGCCTGATCCCGTTCGGTGAGGAAGTCGCCGATGCTGCGGTTCAGCGTTTCCACGCTCTGCTCATAGTCCCGCCGGACCCGATAGAACAACTTTAGTTCCGGATCGAGCTGTTCCATGTATCGGCCGGCCAAATCCCGCAGTTCGGCAAATTGACTGCCCAACTGCTCCACCAAAGGCGTCAGTTGTCGGTGGATGAATTCCCCGAAACGAATTTCGTGGCTGTTGTCAAAATCATCCAAGGTGGTCGTCAAAAAGGAATCCATCGTCATGATCACCTGATTGACGATGGGGAAATCCACCAGATCAAGTGCGCGTACCAGGAAGAACCGTCCGGCGCGGAGGTTATCGAACAAGTCCTGATAAATGGCCGCATTCCGGAGATTACTGCTCCCTACGATGTCCGCCTGTCCGTACAACGGATACACCTTTTTAAACCGAATGACCTCGGGCTGTTGCGGTAAGCCCTCCTCCTGCCGCTTCAGAATATTGAAAGCCGCTTCGGTGAACCGCCACTCAATGGTGGGATGCAAACTGGTGTACTGCTCCCGCATGATGACCTCGATGCGGTTGTCAATGTACTCCCGACTGCGCTCGACGGCGGTCCGGAACAGCCCCCGTATCTCCTCGAATTTCGCTTCCATGAAGGCGTTCAGTGCGTAGGGCACGCTGCTCGCCAGTTCCACTAGGCCGATCACGTGCTGTTCCTGACTCAGGAGCGGAGCCAGTAGCATACTCCGGTGACCGAGTTGGATCAGCCGGTGCTCCAGTTCGGAAGGAGCGCTCAGCTCCCGCAAATCCTCAATGACCATCATCTCGCCCGACCGCAGGACCTGGTGGTAGATGCTGTCTGCGTAGCGGGTATCCGTAAGTCGCTCCACCTCATCGGAGAGCAGGTTGTACCGAATCCGGTATTCGTGATCGATGGAGCGCTCTTCGGGGTAGTCCAGGGCCGTCAGCCCCAGTTGCAGGTGGGGCCGTTGGAAGTGCAGCCGGACGAGGTTGGCCAACTCCTTCACTTTATTGATGTCCAGCACCGCGTCGCGGCTGATCAGCCGGTGCTTCAGCCGGCTCAGGCTCTCCTCCTCGGTCACCTCGTGCAGACGGGCCAGGTGAAAGCCGTGAAAGCGAAAGTGGTCGGGCGGCAGCAGCCGTAGCCACAGGTCCGTATCGTTCACATTGTGCAGCAGGCGCTGAATATCCGCTTCACTCAGATCGGGCAGCTCTCCCTCCACTACCACTTCGACGAAGTTCTCGTCGATGACGGGCTTATAAAAGCGTTGCAATCCACTTTCTTGACCGGGCACGGTCAGGATAGCCCCCATGCTGATCTCCACATCCACCCCATAACACTGTTGCAGGATAGTTGAGCCGATGGAGATCAGGTGCATCCGCTTGACCTCCTCGGCCTTCGCCCCGAAAGAATAGCATACATCCTTCCGGCCCAAAATGCCCCGCAGCTGCTGACTGATGTAGAGCGGCTCGAACTCGAAGGGCCGGGATATCTTGAAGAGCTGAGTCGTCCGGTCCACCGGGCTGATCACGGCGACCATCAGGAGGTCGAGAAGTTCGTAGTGACGGTCCAGAACATGGAGATCGTAGATGGGCTCCCGTAGCTCCGGATGGGGCTCGATCCGCCGCAAAATCTCTTCCGCCAGAAACCGTACCCCCGCCTCCGGCCCGGCAGCCAACTCTTCCACCCGCCGGATGAGCACGTCCAGACAGAGTACCGATTCGTAGGGACTGGCGAATGGGCTTTTCGTTCGCCACTGCTCGTCCACCTCCTCGAAAGTATACGGGATGCCCGCCCGCTGCCGCGGCTCTTCGTAGGTGACTTCCACTTCCATGCCCGGTAAACATACCGAATGGGGGCAAGGGTTGCGTGCTACGGCCGGATGGCCGCAATGCCGGGTAGTTCCTTGCCCTCCAGCAGCTCCAGCATGGCCCCGCCACCCGTAGATACGAAACTGACCCGATCGGCCAGCCCCGCCTGGTTGATGGCCGAGACCGAATCCCCGCCGCCGATCAGGCTGTACGCCCCGTTTTCTTCGGTAGCCTCGGCCACCGCTTCCGCGATCGCGTTGGTCCCCTTAGCAAAGTTCTTCATCTCGAAGACCCCCATCGGGCCATTCCACAGAATGGATTTACTCTCCTTAATGACCTCAGCGAAACGGTCCCGACTCTCCGGACCAATATCGAGCCCCTGCCACCCATCTTCAATCTCGCCGGCCGCTACGACCTTCGAAGGGGTGTCGTTACTGAAGTCCTTCCCAACCACAGTATCCACCGGCAGGTGAATCCGGGTATTCTGTTGTGCCGCCTTGTCCAGTAGACTGCGGGCCAGGTCGACCTTATCGCGTTCCACCAGGCTGTCGCCCACCTTTCCGCCCCGGGCCAGACTGAAGGTATATGCCATCGCCCCACCGATGATGATGTGGTCGGCAAAGTCCAGTAGCTTCTCCAGCAGCTGAATTTTGTCACTCACCTTCGCTCCCCCGACAATGGCGGTGACGGGGTGCGCCGGATCATTCAGCAGCCGGTCGGCCCCCTCCAGTTCCGCCCCCATCAGCATCCCGAAACTCTTTCGATCCGCGGGAAAGTACTTCGCTACCGTCGCCGTAGAGGCATGTTCCCGGTGGGCCGCGCCGAAGGCATCGTTCACGTACACGTCCCCGAGCTCGGCCAGTTGCCGCGCCAAGTCCTCATCCCCCTTCTCCTCCCCGGCGTAGAAGCGGGTGTTTTCCAGCAGCAGCACATGCCCGCCCTCTAGTGACTTGACCGCCTCCCGCGCCTCCTCCCCAATGGTATCCTCCACGAAGGTGACCTGACAACCGATGTGGTCCTCCAGGGTCGGCACGATCGGCCGCAGGGTGAACGACTCCTTGTCGATGCTCCCATCCGCAAGCTTTTCTTTCTGCGGCCGGCCCAGATGCGACATCAGTACGACCGCCGCCCCCTGCTCCAGCAGGTACTGAATGGTAGGCGCGGCTTTCTCGATCCGCGTCGCATCGGTCACCGTACCGTCTTCGTCGATCGGCACGTTAAAATCCACACGGACAAGCACGGTCTTGTCCGCCACATCTAGTTGCTGCAGGTTCATAGGGTAGGGGTTACAGCGAGGCGATCTTCTCACACAGGTCGGCCAGGCGGGCACTGTAGCCGGCCTCGTTGTCGTACCAGCTGACCACCTTCACCAGGGAGCCGGAGACGATGGTCTGATCCTTGTCGTACAGGCTGCTGTATTTGCTGCCTACGATGTCGCTACTCACGTAGGGCGCATCCACATAAGCGAGTATACCTTTCATGCTCCCGTTGGCCGCCTCCTTGAAGGCCGAATCCACTTCCTCCAGCGTCACGTCCCGCTTCAGGATCGCCGTCAGGTCGGTCAGCGAACCGGTCGGCACGGGCACCCGCATGGCGCCTCCGTCCAGCTTCCCGTTGAGGTGGGGCAGCACCAGCCCGACGGCCTTAGCCGCACCCGTCGTGGTCGGTACGATATTGATGGCCGCGGCGCGGGCCCGGCGCAGATCGCGGTGGGGTCCGTCCTGGATGTTCTGGTCCGCCGTGTAGGCGTGAACGGTGGTGATGAATCCTTTCTCCACCCCGAAGGCATCGTCCAGCACCTTCACCATGGGCGCCAGACAGTTCGTGGTACAGCTGGCGTTGCTGTATATCTTCGTCTCGGCATTGATGACGTCGTCATTCACGCCGAGTACTACGGTGGCTACGTCCCCCTTGGCGGGTGCCGAGATCAGTACCTTCTTAGCCCCCGCGTCGATATGCAAGTGGGCTTTTTCCTTTTGCACAAATCTTCCGGTACACTCCAGCACCACGTCCACGCCCATCTCCCCCCAGGGCAGTTTACTCGGGTCGGGCTGGCTCAGCGCGTCAATCTTATTCCCGTCGATATAGATATACTCATCATCGGAGCTCACCTCTCCGGGGTAGTTTCCCTGTACGCTGTCGTACTTAAACAGGTGTGCGAGGGTGGCATTGTCCGTCAGGTCGTTGATGGCCACCACGTCCAGTCCCTTTTCCAGGAGGTTACGCAGGGTGATTCGTCCGATACGACCGAAGCCGTTGATTGCAATTTTTGCCATAGGTGGATTGTGGTTAATGCGGTTCGTTTTCGTGTGCGGTCGGGCGTGCACGCGGGCGGCGGCGCGCAGGTGCGGTGGAGGCCCGAAGCCGCAAAGCTACACTAAAGGATATAGATAACGAATGTTCATCCCCCTCAGGTCGAGGAGC
>CAZKPE010000053.1:7222-19557 GCA_964554545.1 uncultured Lewinella sp. | reverse complement strand
TGCCGTAGGCGGTGTGGGCGCGGCCGCGGGTGCGGAGTTGGTACCGATGATTTTCGACAATTGGTGGTCCGTCGACCTGGTAGGTACCGAATTGCAATGTCCAGTCTCCAATAGGGACGTTGCGCTGGAACCGCCCCGCGAGGGAGAAGGTACTGTCCGTGCCGTCGAGCAGGGCCCGGGCGCTCGCTCCCTGCATCCGGAAGTTTCCGTTGCGGAGGGTATCGGAGCGGCGGAGGGTGTAGTCGAAATCAGCTTCTCCCACTAGCGAGCCTGCGCGGTAGGGACCGGAAAAGGTCAGCGTATCCTGGGCGGTAGCCCCCGAAACCAGCAGTAGGGTAGCGAAGAAACCGCTGAGGACGGTCTTCGCCATTGTTTGAAGTACGGGCATGTTTCAAGGGGTACGTTCCGCCTTCGCAAGCGCGGAATCGGTAGTGGGGCGGTGCAAAATTACGTTACGTCCGGCAAATACATCATGTTACCCATTCACTTCGCACCTGCGCCCCCGCCCAAACCCTTACCTTTGCGGCCCCAAAAAGCAAGTTTATGCTCTCCGTCAACGATCTCACCGTTCAATTCGGCAAACGCGTCCTGTTTAACGAGGTGAACCTCAACTTCGTACGCGGCAACTGCTACGGCATCATCGGGGCCAACGGGGCCGGGAAATCGACCTTCCTGAAGGTGCTTTCCGGCGAACTCACGCCCAACCGCGGCTCAGCCAGTCTGGAACCCGGCAACCGCATGGCCGTACTGAGCCAGAACCACTTTGGCTACGAGGATAAGGTCGTGCTGGAGGTAGTCAAGATGGGTCACGAGGAGCTCTACGCCATCGAGCAGGAGAAGAACGCCATCTACATGAACCCCGACGCCACCGACGCGGACGGGATGCGCGCCGCCGAACTCGAAAATACCTACGGCGAAATGGGGGGCTGGACGGCCGACTCGGATGCCGCCGAACTGCTCAGCAATATGGGCATCAAGGAAGACCTGCACTACAAACTGATGGAGGAGCTTACCGGCCCCGAAAAGGTGAAGGTGCTGCTGGCCCAGGCCCTCTTCGGCAACCCCGACATCCTGCTGCTCGACGAGCCGACGAACGACCTGGACGCGCCCACCGTTCACTGGCTGGCCGACTTCCTGGCCGACTTCCCCAACACGGTAATCGTCGTGAGTCACGACCGCTATTTCCTGGATATGGTCTGCACCCACATCGTCGACATCGACCGCCAGCAGGCCACCATCTATACCGGCAACTACAGCTTCTGGTACCAGTCGAGCCAACTGGCCATGCAACAGGCCCAGAACAAGAATAAGAAGATGGAGCAGAAGCGGGCCGAGATGCTGGAGTTCATCCAGCGTTTCAGCGCCAATGCCTCCAAATCGAAGCAGGCCACCAGCCGAAAGAAGGCCCTCGAAAAGCTTAATCTGGAAGAAATCAAGCCCAGTAGCCGCCGCTATCCCTTCATCGCCTTCCAGCCCGAGCGGGAACCGGGTGACCAAATCCTGAAGGTGACCAATCTAAGTAAGCGGTCGCTAGATGGCGGTATGCTCTTCTCCAACGTCAGCTTCACCATGAACAGCCCCGACAAGATCGCCCTGGTGAGCATGGACTCGGCCGCCCTGACCGCCTTCTACGAGGTGCTGGCCGGCATCGCTGAGCCCGACAGCGGCAGTATCGAGTGGGGACAGACCATCACTCCCCAGTACCTGCCCAACGAGAATAACGACTACTTCACCGAGCAGGTCGGCCAGCTCGACCTGGTGGAGTGGCTGCGGCAGTACTCCCAGAACAAGGACGAGCAGTTCATCCGCGGCTTCCTCGGCCGGATGCTCTTCGGCGGGGAGGAGGTGCACAAGAACGTGAGCGTGCTCTCCGGGGGCGAAAAGGTGCGCTGCATGATGTCGAAAGCCATGCTCAACCACCCGAACTTCCTGCTCCTCGACGAGCCCACCAACCACCTGGACCTCGAAAGCATCACGGCCCTCAACAACGCCCTGAAGGACTTCAAGGGCAACCTGATCATGAGCAGCCACGACCACGAACTGGTGCAGACGGTCGCCAACCGCATCATCGAGATCGGGCCGAAGGGAATGGTGGATTCGCTACTGAGCTACGAAGAGTTTTTGGAGTCGGAGGAGGTGGAGAAGAAGCGGGAGGGGGTGTATGGTAGTGCGGTAGTATGAAGTCGGAAGTCGGAAGTATGAAGTATGGCACTTCCGACTTCATACTACAATACTTCATACTACTATACTTCCGACTTCATACTTCCTACTACACACTCAAGCCTTTCCCAGCGCCTTCGCCATCGTAACCCCAATATCCGCGGGGCTCTTCACGACGTGCAGTCCGCATTCTTCCATGATCTTCATCTTGGCTTCGGCGGTGTCTTCGTGTCCTCCGACGATCGCGCCGGCGTGGCCCATGGTGCGGCCCTTGGGGGCGGTCTGTCCGGCGATGAAGCCGACGACGGGCTTGGTGCCGTGCTCCTTGATGTAGTGAGCGGCCTCGGCTTCCATCGTACCGCCAATCTCACCGATCATGATGATGCCCTCGGTTTCGGGGTCGTTCATCAGTAGTTCGACGGCGTCTTTGGTGGTGGTGCCGATGATGGGGTCGCCACCGATGCCGATGCAGGTGCTCTGGCCCATACCGGCCTTGGTGACCTGGTCTACGGCTTCGTAGGTCAGGGTACCGGAGCGGCTGACGATGCCGATCTTCCCGGGGTTGTGGATGAAGCCGGGCATGATGCCACACTTGGCCTGTCCGGGGGTGATGACGCCGGGGCAGTTCGGGCCGATCAGGCGGGTGTCGTAGTCGTTGATGAAGGAACGCACCTTCACCATATCCTGTACGGGGATGCCCTCGGTGATGCAGATGATCACGCCGATGCCGGCGGCGGCGGCTTCCATGATCGCGTCGGCGGCGAAGGGGGGCGGGACGAAGATGACGGAGACGTCGGCTCCGGCCTCGCTGACGGCTTCGGCGACGGTGTTGAAAACGGGGCGGTCGAGGTGGGTCTGTCCGCCCTTTCCGGGGGTGACGCCACCGACGACATTGGTGCCGTACTCGATCATCTGTTCGGCGTGGAAGCTACCTTCCTTACCGGTGATACCCTGTACGATTACCTTGGAATCCTTAGTTACTAAAACGGCCATCTGCTAAATTTCTGAAATTGATTAGGGGTCGCGCGCGGCGAGCTATTGATTATTGGTCGACGATGATAAAGACGTCCTCATCGTCCTGTTGCATGTAGTAGTTCTCCCGGGCAAAGCGTTCGCGGTTCTGTTCCATATCGAGCTTTTCGGCTTCGGCCTCGGCGGCCAGCCGGTCGTAGCGCTCCAGATCGGCCTCCAGCCGGTTCACCGTCGTATGCAACCGAAACTGGGTACCCACATCGTGGCGATCGACGAACACCATCAGCAGGGTGAACAGCACCAGCGTGACGAAGTAGCGATTCCGCAGGTAGGCGGGGACGCGCTGCCAGAGCTGGGAGAGGGGGGAGGTGGTGGGCTTGCGGGGGGGCATGGGATGGGGAAGATAGGGAAAGTGGGGAGGGTGTATAGGGGTGTGGAGTCGGAAGTATGAAGTATGAAGTAGGGAGTATGAAGTATGAAGTACTCCTAAACTTCATACTTCATACTTCATACTAACAAACTCCTTCCCGGAAAATACGCCGTCTCCCCCAGCTCCTCCTCGATGCGCAGCAGCTGGTTGTACTTGGCGATCCGGTCGGAGCGGCTGGCGGAGCCCGTTTTGATCTGTCCGGTGTTGAGGGCCACGGCCAGGTCGGCGATGGTGGTGTCCTCGGTTTCCCCGCTGCGGTGGCTCATCACGCTGGTGTAGCCGGCCCGGTGTGCCATGGTGACGGCATCGATGGTCTCGGTGAGGCTGCCGATCTGATTGACTTTGATCAGGATGCTGTTGGCGCTACGCTCCTTGATGCCGCGGCCGAGCCGTTCGGTGTTCGTGACGAAGAGGTCATCGCCGACGAGTTGGCAGCGGTCGCCGATGGCGGAGTTCAGGCTGGCCCAGGCGCTCCAGTCGTCTTCGTCCAACCCGTCCTCGATGCTGAAGATGGGGTACTTATCTACCCAGCCCTTCCAGTAGTCGACCATGCCGGCAGATTCGATCTTGCGGCCGTCGGACTTATGGAAGTGGTAGACTCCCTCCTTAGCGTCGTAAAATTCGGATGCGGCGGCGTCCATGGCGATCATAATGTCCTCCCCGGGCTTGTAGCCAGCCGATTCGATGCTCTTCAGTACGATCTCGATGGCTTCCTCATTGCTGCGGATGTTGGGGGCGAAACCACCCTCGTCGCCGACGTTGGTACTGTAGCCCTTATCCTTCAGTACCTTTTTGAGGTGGTGGAAGGTTTCTACACCCATGCGCAGCGACTCCGAGAAGGTGTCGGCCCCCAGGGGAATGATCATGAATTCCTGGAAGTCGATGCTGTTATCCGCGTGGCTGCCGCCATTGAGGATGTTCATCATCGGTACCGGCATCGTGCAAGCATTCACGCCCCCGATGTAGCGGTACAACGGCTGGTTGAGTTCCAGGGCGGCGGCCTTGGCGGCGGCGAGGCTCACGCCCAGAATGGCGTTGGCACCGAGCTTGCTCTTGTTTTTGGTGCCGTCGAGCTCGAGCATCGTCTCGTCGATATAGCGCTGGTCGGTTACGTCGATGCCCAGCAGTTCCTCCGCGATCTTTTCCTCCACGTTATTTACCGCCTGGGTCACGCCTTTTCCGAGGTACGCATCCTTGTCCCCGTCACGCAGTTCTACGGCTTCGTACTTCCCGGTGCTGGCCCCACTGGGTACGGCGGCGCGGCCGACGATGCCTTCGGCGGTGACGACTTCTACTTCTACGGTGGGGTTACCGCGGCTGTCCAGGATTTGGCGGGCGCGGATGTCGAGGATTGAACTCATAGCTGGTGGGTTATGGGGTTGATGAATGGGTGGGTCTGCGTGTCAACAGCGCAGTAAGGCACCAACTCAGCGATTTTTAATAAGGTCGACGAATTGATCGAAGAGGTAAGCCGCATCGTGGGGCCCCGGGCTCGCCTCCGGGTGGTACTGCACGCTGAAGGCCGGCTTGCCCTTCACGCGGATGCCCTCGATGGTATCGTCGTTCAGGTTGCGGTGGGTGACTTCGATCACGTCCAGGTTCTGCTCGATGGCCTCGGGGCTGACGCCGAAACCGTGGTTCTGGCTGGTGATCTCGCTTTTGCCCGTCTGCAGGTTGAAGACGGGGTGGTTGATGCCGCGGTGCCCGTGGTGCATTTTGTAGGTGGGGATGCCGACGGCCCGAGCCAGGATCTGGTGACCGAGGCAGATGCCGAAGAGCGGCTTGTCTTCGTCTAACATGGCTTTGGCGGTATCGACGGCGTAGTCCATCGCGCCGGGATCGCCGGGACCGTTGCTGATGAACAGCCCGTCAGCCCCGAAGGCGTTAATCTCCTCCATGCTGGCTTTGGCCGGAAAGACCTTCACGTAGCAGTCGCGGTTGACGAAGTTGCGCAGGATGTTCTTCTTCGTGCCCAGGTCGAGGACGGCCACCTTGATCGGGGCGTCGGGGTCGCCCATGGTGTAGGCTTCTTTCGTCGTTACCCGGCTGCTGAGTTCCAGCCCTTCCATATCGGGGGCGGCGGCGAGCTGCTTCTTCAGGTCGTCCAGGTCGAAGTTGTCGCTGGAGATAATGGCGTTCATCGCCCCCTTGCTGCGGATGTGGCGCACGATCGCCCGGGTATCCACGTCGCTGATACCGACGACCCCTTCCCGTTCGAAGTATTCCTGGATGGACGACTGCGCCTGCTGCCGGCTGAAGGGCACCGTGAAATTCTTACAGATCAACCCGGCGATCTTCACGCTATCCGACTCGATGTCGCTGTCCTTGATCCCGTAGTTGCCGATGTGGGCATTGGTGGTCACCAGGATCTGACCGTAGTAGCTCGGGTCGGTGAACACTTCCTGGTAGCCGGTCATGCCGGTGTTGAAGCAGATTTCGCCGATGGTGGTCCCGATCTTGCCGGAGGCCTTCCCCTCGTAGGTGGTGCCGTCGGCCAGCAACAGGATAGCGCGTTGGTCGGTCATGGGGTGTGGGTTGGTTCTCGCGGCGAAGATAGGGCGTGGACCCGCAAAGTATCCGTACGCCGTAACAACAGTAGCCCCCCTTTACGCATTGGCATAAATAGGCAACACTTCTGAAATATGGGCAAGTCGATATTCTTCGATAGCTGGCAGGACCTGCTGCAAATCGCGGTCACGGCCCCGATCATTTATGCCTTCGTCGTACTGGCGATCCGGGTATCCGGCAAGCGGGCGACCTCCCAAATGAACAACTTCGACTGGATCGTCACCGTAGCCATCGGCTCTATCGCCGGCAGTGGTATTATGCTTAAAGATCTGGCAATCGCGGAGACGGTACTGGCGATCGCGCTTTTATTGGCGCTGCAGTGGCTACTGACCAAAACCGTTCTTCACAATAAGTTCCTTCAACGCGTCGTCAAGGCCCCACCCACCCTACTGGTACACGACGGGCAGTTCCTGGAGGATGCCATGCGGCGGGAGCGAATCACCAGAGGCGAAATACGTTCCGCCCTCCGCGATAACGGACTGACCGACGTCCGCATGGCCCAGTGGGTCATCCTGGAACCCGATGCTTCCTTTAGCGTAATTACCAAAGCGGAGGGGCCACACTCCCGAACGGGTTTGGAAGATGTGCAGGGGCTGAACTAGGGGGCGGCGGCGCGCAGGTGCGTGGGCCATTCGATCGGGCACTATTTGGATTTGGCTACGCCGCGCACGAACTCGATCGACTTATCGGGATACTCCCGTTGCATCCGCCCGAAGTAGGCAATAGCATTCGTTTTATTGGCGGCTGGGTTCATTGGTCATCGGGTTTATGTCGCTTACACTAAGCGGTTTCGTGCATCTAATTTCCGGTAAAGCTTGCCCCGATAGCTATCGGGGCGTCCTCGCCCCCCTGCTTTGTCGCATCCAAGTCCAGTTATAACCGTTATACCTTCGTCAAGTGCAAGGAAAAGAAGAACATACCTACGACGCCATCGTAGTGGGCACCGGCATCAGCGGCGGCTGGGCGGCCATGGAACTCTGCCGCGCCGGCCTGAAAACGCTGGTGCTGGAGCGGGGCCGCCACGTCGCCCACGGCGACTACCCCACCGCCAATCTGGACACCTGGGAGTTGCCTTACCAGAATCAGTTGTCGGACGAAGAAAGGCGGACGCACTATCCCAAACTGAGCCGGAAAAATTACGTAGCCAGGCCGGACAAACTGCATTTCTTCGTGCGGGACGACGAATACCCCTACACCGAAAAAAAGCGCTTCGACTGGATCCGGGGCTACCAGACCGGGGGCCGTAGCCTGATGTGGGGTCGGCAGTGCTACCGCCTGAGCGATCTGGACTTCACGGCTAATGCCCGGGAGGGAATCGCGATCGACTGGCCGATCCGCTACGCCGACCTCCAGCCCTGGTACGACTACGTGTCCCGCTTCATCGGTATCAGCGGGCAGCCCGAAAATCTGGCGCACCTTCCGGACGGGCCCTTCCTGCCCCCCTTTCCGCTGAACTGCGTGGAGGGAGACCTGGCCGCCGCCGTGCACCGGCGCTTTCCGGCGCGGCGGGTCACCCCCAGTCGGGTCGCTCACCTCACGGCCTACGACCCGGAGGTGCACCTCGGCCACCGCGGTAACTGCCTGAACCGCAACCGCTGCATGCGGGGATGCCCCTACGGTGGGTACTTCTCCACCAACTCCGCGACGCTGCCGGTAGCCGAATCCACGGGTAAGCTCACCATGATCAACCGGGCGGCGGTGCGGGAGGTGATCTACGATGCCGACGCCGGGCGTGCTACGGGGGTGCGCGTCAAGTTGGCCGAGACGGGGGAGGAAACGGAATTTTACAGCCGTGGCGTCGTCTTCCTCAACGCCTCCACCCTCAATACGGCCGCCATCCTGCTGGCCAGCAAATCGGACGCCCAACCCAACGGACTGGGCAACGACAACGACCAGGTGGGCCGCAACCTCATGGACCACCACCACCGGATTGGGGCCTCTGGCCAGTTCGACCGCCACGCTGACCGGGCGGATAAGGGCCGTAAACCGACCGGATTTTACATCCCCCGCTTCGTCAATTTAGGTGACCGCACCAGCAAGCGCGACTACCTGCGCGGCTTCGGCTACCAGGGAGGAGCCTCGCGGGACGGCTGGTGGCGGCTAGTGCGAGAAACCGACGTGAGCCTGGGTGCCGAACTGAAGGAAGCGCTGACCCGCCCCGGTGGCTGGAGCATCGGCATGACCGCCTTCGGAGAGGCCCTGCCCCGCAACGAGAACCGCGTCACCCTGAACTATGACCTGCTCGACAAGGACGGGCTTCCCACCCTGATCATGGACGTGGCCTTCGGCGAAAACGAACGGCTGATGCGGGAGGAAATGGGGGTGGCCGCCGCCGAGATGCTGGAAGCCGCCGGAGCGAAGAACGTCAGCATCTACCGCACCGAGGCCCACCCGGGTTTCTCCATCCACGAGATGGGCTCGGCCCGCATGGGGCGCGACCCGAAGACCAGTGTGCTCAACCAACACAACCAGGTCTGGAACTGCCCCAACCTCTACGTCACCGATGGTTCGGCCATGACCAGTGCCGCCTGCGTCAACCCCAGCCTGACTTACATGGCCCTGACGGCCCGGGCGGTGGACCATGCGGTCGGGGAGCTGAACCGCCGGAATATCTAGACCAGTACCGCACTATCCGATAACGCCAAGTGGCGACCCATGCTGACTTCCTTTCCGGTCCCGGTTCCCGTAGCCAGGGCCGGTGCCTCGGTGAAGCGGCGGCGGAAGCCCGACATATTCCCCCGGGGGTCTTCCGACAGGTACTGGGCGAAGGTGGCCGTCACGATAGGGGCCGAGATCGAGGTGCCCCGGGGGTAGACAGGCTCCGGCGAGCCCGGTTCGGGTACCCGGGCCGTTTCGTGGGCGGCTACCGTCACCTTAGTCTTTCCGTAGTTGCTGAAGTCTGACAACTGTACGTTACCAGCGTCCGCCTGCCCCCCGGCGTAGGCGTACGCGCCCACCGTAATGAGGTGCTTGGGAAATTCGGTGGAGAAGGCGGCGGGCCACTGCGGCGTTTGCTCCAGGTCCGCCTTATCGTTGCCGGCCGAAGCGACCAGGAAGCAACCTTCCCGAACGGCCACTTGGATGGCGCAGCGTAGGGCGGGTGGGGCCTCGTCGGCGTAGAAGCCCCAGCTCATGTTGATCAGGTCGCAACCCAGTGCGGCGGACTCGAAGATGCCCACCAGACTGCCAAAGTAGGAGGAAATGCCCTCCGGACCGAATATCTTGAAGTGCAGTAGTTGCAGGGGCCGCTTACCCCGGTAGCCCCCGACGATAGCTCCGGCGACGTAGGTGCCGTGGCGGATAACGTCGTCGGGGTCCGTATCCTTATCTATGAAGTCGTAGCCCAGGTTCCCACGCTGGATGAAGTCGGTTTCCGGGCCCGATCGATAGCGGCTCGGCTGCCAGATGGGCGCATTGTGTGGGCCGTTATCGACCCCGCCGTCAATGACGGAGATCAGCAGCGGGTCCAACTCTTCGTCCCAATCCCCGTAGCCGGAGAAGGGGTCGCCGCTCTTCCGCCGATCGGTGGAGGGACGTTCTTTACCGCTCGTATCGGTCGGCTTGCGAGGATTGAGCAGGTTTACGATATAGTCGGCTTCGGCCGTACCGTTCGTGTTTTCTTTGGGCCGTACACGGGTCGTAGCCCCACCTATCGTGTCGGGGTCCAGACCCGGGGGCACGCCTAGTGCGATCACCCCTCCTTTCGGCCCGAAGTAGCTCTCGGCCTGTTCCAGTCCGGTGTTGTCGGCCCACCGCTGAAGGAATCCCTTTAGATCATCGACATTTTCATCGCAGCTGGTCAGCACTACCCGCTGGAAAGAGCGGCCGTCGTGGCTGAAGGGGAGGGTGATGCGCTCTCCATCGGCGCGGGTGTACGATATGCCCCCTCGTGCCCGGGGCTCTTGCTGGTATACCGCTACCGCCACGTAATCTTCCTCCGGCATCCGTTTTTCGGAAGTTTGTATACCGATCCGGAGAAAATAACGGGGGTGATTACGGTCGCTTTGCACTTCGATCCGCGTCACGACGCCCTTCGCCTCCATACATTTACTCAAGGCCACCGCTCGCTGCCCGTCGCTACCGAAGACCATCGCCTGCACACGGGCCGTGCTGCCGTTGTAGAGGTGGACGACGAACCGGCCCCGCAAACCGATCAGCTCGACGACCCGGTAGTTTTCCCCCGCACCACACTCCTCCCGGAAATCGGGGACCGACCCTTTCCGGTAGCGTACCGGCCGTCCGAGCCTATCGATCCGGACCAGATTCGGGGAGGCGGCATCGGGGTCACTCGGCTTTAGGCGGGGCGGGGACGTCCCGATAGCTATCGGGACAGACCTTGACCGGCGAACTTTCCACCACTTGCGGGCGATGACCAGTCCGGCACCGAGCCAGCGAAGAGAAGAGCGGGAAGCATCCATGGAGGAGGGAATTGAGCGGTTAGGGTTGGAACGACCGGGGTGGAAGGGGGAGGTACTGCTCCTTAAAGATGAAGCCCTGCAATCCAGTCGCCGTCCCGAACTTTCCGGACAGGGCACCGAGGGGATCGGAGACGCCATTGGAAATGTAGTTACCCAGTTCGGCGGAGATCAGGGGGGCCGAGATGGACGTCCCGATCGGGAAGTACGGGTCTTTACCCACCTCGGTAGGAATCGGGTTGGTCATATAGCCGGCCACCTGAACCAGATCGCGGTTGTAGTTGGAGTAGTCCTTCCGCTTTACGGCATCCGGATCGCTCTTTGGCTCGAAGGCCTTCAGTCCGTACCAGTAGGAACCCACGGTCAGCATATTGCCCGCGTACCGCTGACTGAGGGCCGCCGGCCACTGGGGGGAGGCGTTGATATCCCGGGCGTCGTTTCCGGCCGAAGCGATCAGGTAAATGCCGTCCGTCACGGCCCGATCGAGGGCACAGGTCAGGGCCTCCGGGGCCTTCGGGCCGTAAAAGCCCCAGCTCATATTGATGATGTCGCTCCCGATCCGGTTGGCCTCGTAGAGGGAGACGAGGGCGCCGAAGTAGCTGGCCGCGCCCTGTCTGCCGAAGACCTTGAGGTGCACCAGATCGAGCGGACGGTCGGCCTGGTAATTGTTCAGGATCGACCAGGTGACGGCGTTCCCGTGTGGTAGGCGGTCATTCGGGGTGTAGTCCTTTTCGATGAAGTCGAAGCCGTAGTTCTGGGAGAAGACGAATTCGGAGGCCGGGTGCTTATACTGGTCACTCATTAGCCAGGGCGCTTCGCCGGGGTCGTTGCTGTATCCGAAGTCCACGCCGCTATCGATGATGCTGATCCGTAGCGCCTTCTGGCTCATATCGAATTTCTGACGAGGCTGGATATCTTTGAACAGGGTGAAAAAATAATTCAGGCTACCGTCGGCCTGTAGGATTTCCGGGTCCTTTTCCACCACGGGCAGGTCGCCGCCGAAATTAGAGGGGTCACTGGGGTCGAATAGATTGATGATGTAATCGGGCTCCACACTGCCGTTGCCGTTGTTTACCCGGGAACGGACGCGCGTCATCGCTCCGCCGGTGGTGTTCAGGTCCATTCCGGGCGGAACGGTCAGCGCCACCACGTGTCCCTTTTCACTGTAGTACTGCTCGGAGACGGGCACGCCGGCCAGCTCGGCCCATTTTTTCAGTACCGTGCTGTCTTCCCCGCAAGTCGATAGAATGAGGCGCTGAAAAGCCGTGCCATCGCAGTTCACCGGCAGGCGGTTCAGCTGGCCATCGAACTGCTGAGGGTATCGCTTATCCTCCGGGTTCAGGTAGTTGTACTCGATGAAGGGGCGCTGCAGCCCGTAGTCGATGTCGTCGTAGGCGGCGAGTTGAATATGTTCTCCGGTCGGGTACTCCACTTCCGTATCCACGCTGAAGCGGACGAACACCCGCCGGAAGTCACTCCGTACCCCGGTCACCGCTACCCGGCTGGCCACGCGGCTTACGTCCGCACAGTCTACGATAGTCTCAAATTCGTTGCAGTCGGTCTCCCCGAATACGCTCAGCAGGGTTGTCCCCACGGTGGCCCGGTAAACGTGCAGGACGAAGGAGCCACCGGTCACCCCACTAACTTCCGCGATCCGGAAATTTCCGGTCTGGGTGGTACAGTCGTCGGGCAGCGTCGGGGCTTCAGCTCCGCTCGGGGGGGTATACCCCTGATCGAGCGAACCGAAGGTCAGCAGGTCCGGGTCGCAGCCACGCGGGTCGCTGAAGTTG
>CAZKPE010000053.1:0-7122 GCA_964554545.1 uncultured Lewinella sp. | reverse complement strand
GAGCGAACCGAAGGTCAGCAGGTCCGGGTCGCAGCCACGCGGGTCGCTGAAGTTGAGCGGAGTGGCCTCGTAGCCACATTCGGCCGTGGTCGGTTCGCCGGGCTCGTCGTCACCGGGCAGGGGGCAGCCCATCATGCTGAGGAGCAGACAGATGAGCAGGAGGAAGCGTACGGGAGAAGTCATAGTGGGCGTGTGTTAGGAGCTCGATCGAGCTCGGAGAGCAATCATCGGTTGATGCTCCAAAATCATATTGCGTTACGGAAACTGCCGCCTAATTTACCGATCAAAAGCGAACGGAGGGAATTTGCTACCTTTCGGAACTACCCAAGCCAGAAAAACGACCGCCATGAACCGCCGTAAAGCCCTCAAGCAAGCCGCCCTAGGAGCCGGCACCCTTGCCCTCGGACAGGCCATTCAAGCCACCGACCGGGCCACCGCCGGTACGGCCGCCACTACTAACCACAGTGCCTGCTACTGGTGCTACAACGGTATGAGTCTCGAAGAATTCGCCGAGCGCGGCAAGGGCGTCGGCCTCAAAAGCGTCGAGCTCACCACCGTCGATCAGTGGCCGGTGCTCAAACGATACGGCCTCACCTGCGCCATGGGTACCCTCGACGGCTTCAGTATCGAAAACGGCTGGAACGACCTGGCTAACCACGAGCGGCTGCGGGAAAACTACCGCAAGGCCATCAAAGACGCCGCCGACCACGGCATCCCCAGCATGATCGTCATGAGCGGCAACCGCCGGGGCATGAGCGACTACGACGGGATGATCAACTGCGCCGTCGGCCTGCGCCCCATCGTCAAACTGGCCGAGGAAGCCGGCGTGACCTTGCAGATGGAGCTACTCAACAGCAAGGTCAACCACCCCGACTACATGTGCGACCACACCGAGTGGGGGGCCGCCCTGGCCGAGATGATCGGTTCCGATCGCTTCAAGCTGCTCTACGATATCTACCACATGCAGATCATGGAGGGCGACGTCATCGCTACGATCAAGAAGTACGCCCCCTATATCGGTCACTACCACACCGGCGGCGTACCCGGCCGCAACGAGATCAATGACAGTCAGGAACTGAACTACCCGGCCATCATCCGCGCCATCCACGAGACGGGCTTCGACGGCTACGTGGCCCAGGAATTCATCCCCACCTACGACGATAAGATCAAGGCCCTGGCCGAGGGGCTCCGCATCTGCGAGGTATGAGCAAACGACCGCCCTACCAGTGGGTCGCCGACGCCGGTAGCGTCCTGCTGGTCGTCTTCGTGATCGCGGCCTACCGCTTTCTGCCCGGTCGCATTCCCGCCTGGCTCTTCACGCTGGCCTACCTGGTGGCGGCGGCCGTGCTGGCCGGGGCGCTCACGGAGCTCTGGCTGCTGATTCGCGATTACCGGGCCGGCCGACTTTTCCCCATGCGCAACGCTTCCCTGTTCATCCTCCTGCTCACGCTCGTCGGGCTGCCGCTGTACCTGATCTACGCGGCCGCGACGGGGCAGGACCTGGGTCCGTCCACTCTCCTGCTCGTTCCCGTTATGCTCACCTTCGCCATTCGCAACCTGTTCCGGGCGCGGCTTGACGAGCTCTCCCTTCGGGCGAAGACGGGCTTCCGAGCCCCCACGGAGGTACCGCTCTTCGCCATCGATAACATAACCATCACCGACGACCGGATAACGATCATTCGAAACGGGCAGCCGGAAATTCAACTCCTGCGCGTCTTCTTTTTTCCCCGCCACTGGACGGCCCTGCGGGAGCGACTGCAATCCATTCAGTCCGCCACGTAGTCCATCGCGCCCCGGACGGTGTTGAAAAAGTAGCCGAGCGCAATGACGATACCCACGCCTACGAAACCCCAGGTCCACCCCGGAATGTAGGCCGGCAGCACCGAGCCGAGGTCGATCGGACCGGCGGCCCCGTGCAGGCTCAGCCCGGCCCAGTAGAAGGGGTGGGCGTACTCGGAATTGCGAAGTTCCTCCTGGGCCTTACTCAGCGCTTCGACGCGGCCATCCCCGTTGACCAGGTAGCCGTAAAAACTCACGATCGCCTCCTTCGTCGCCTCGTCATCCACCTGCCACAGGGTAGTGAGGGTACTGCGGGCCCCGGCGGCGGCAAAGGCACTGGCCAGGCTCATGGTGGTTTCGCCCGCGGCCAGCTTACCCAGGGAGGTTTCGCAGGCCGAGAGTACCGTCAGTTCGTTATTGAGGGGCAGGCCGTAGAGGTCGTTGAAGTAGATCAGCTCGTCGCGGTTCAGGCTGTCCCCGGACTGGCTGAAGGCGATGAAACTCAGGTTGGGATCGCTGGGATCCACGCTGCCGTGGCTGGATAGGTGAAGGATACGCCCCTGCCCGATGGTTTCGAGAAAGTGGGCGCGGTCGGCCTCCGCGTCGGTGAATACCCGTGTATTCTCGATCAGGCCGGTGATTTGGTTTACCTCTTCCCGGTTGTAGGTCAGCGGCGTCAGCGCTTCCCCGGATCGCAGGATGTTGCGGGCGGCGCGGGTGCCGTTCGTTTTCCGCCGACCCTCAAAGCTGGGTGCGAAGGCGAGCAGCGTATACGCAAACGTTTTCCCAAAGGCGCTATCGACCTGCAAAAGGTAACGGCTGCTATATGCATAACGGAGGTGAGTCGCACCGCCCAGATAAGCGGTGTTTCCGTAATCAATGGGCACACTTTCACTGTCCAGGGGCAATGCGGCAAAGGGCAGGTAGTGCAGGGCGCCGTCGGGCACGACGCTCAAGCGCGGACGCAGGTGCAGGCTTTCGCGGAGATCGAAGGGAATCAACCGCTCGTAGAGGGTGGTGCCCAGAGTGGCGAAGGCGCGGTCCAGGCTGTCCTGTTCGCTCCGGTTGCGCAAGCTCTTGCGGCGGTAGCTCCCGTCCCGGATAGCGTCTCTCCAGGCTTTTATCAGGCTGGGAAGTTCTTCGACTCCGGAGATTCGGTAGACATTAAGCTTCCCCTTGGCCGTCAGGTAAAAGACTAGGCCGAGGGAGTCACCTAAATGGTATTCGAGCAGGTCGTTATTCGCATCCCGTAGGTAAGCAATCACGGCTTCCCGATCGAAATGAATCGGAACGGCCTCCTTATTCCCCTCGTTTGTATAGTTCAATCGATCGCGCTGCAGGCGAACGGCCGCCAGTTCCGCCCGCTTGCTACTATCCCCCAGGCTGACCGCCCGGTCCAGTTCCGCCTCCCGCTCCCGCAGGCGGCGATCCTGCTCTGAGGGGACCTCCGTACTCCGCTGTAGCGCACTGAGTAAGTTGTAGGCCCTTGCCCGCTCACTGAGTTCGAAGGCGGCCCAGAGGTCTTCTTCTTTTTCTCGCTCTTCGTAGCGGCGATAGTACAGCGCGATGGCCTGGTCGAAGAAGGGCCGCAGGTTCTGGCTGAGGTAGAGTTGGCTTTCGGCGCTGTGAACGCCTTCCCGTAGCCTGTCCTGGAGACGTAATACGGCCCGGTAGTTCAGGATAGCTTGGTCCAGCTCGCCCCGGCTACGGTAAATGCGCGCCCGCAGACTGATCAGGTCGATGAGTGGAATAATTCCGGTCGCAACCGTATCCAGATAGGTAGCCAGCGCGGGCCCTTCGTCTACCCCCGTTAGGCAGCTTAGCTTATCATTCACCATCGCCATTGCCCGCTCGGTTCGCCCGGCGCGCAAAAGTTGGTCCGGCACCTTGTCACTCGCACAGTAGACGGAGCTCAGGCCGATAGACTCCAGAAGGGTGCGTGACTGTGAATCGTGGTGCAGTGCCTCCACGAAATCATCTTTACCGGCATGGTATTCCGCGAGGTTCAGATGTAGGAGACCACGTATTTCCTCTTCCCCCTCCGCTTCCCTGGCCATGCGTATCCCTTTTTCCAGGTTCTCCCGCCCCAGCTCGATCAATCCCGCTTCCCGTTGCACGATGGCCAGCAAGTTGTGGGTAGTTGCGGTGATAAACGGAATATTCAATGCCTCCGCATAGGCGTGTGCCTGACGGGCATAGGCGAGTGCCTCGGGTATTTGGTTCAACCGCAGGGAGGTCTCGGCGGCATTGAGGTGGACGACAACGGAATTAAACGGATCCACCCCCTCCGTCTGCGCGTGCAGGGCGGTGGCCCGGTAGCTTACATTCGAGGCCAGGGTAAAGTCCTGTTTACCGATCGCAATGGAAGAGATTTCGGACAGGCTGGTGATCCAGTTGACACTGTCCGGTTTGGCGATCCGGCCGTACATATCGTTTGCTTCCCGGAAAAGCAGCAGGGCGGTGTCCGGACGATTCATGTACTTCAGCGCCAGGCCTAAATTGACGCGGGAGTGGGCGCGTTCGTTGTGCGGTCCCCGAAAGAGGGAGTCCCGTATTCGCAGCGCTATTCGATGGTGAACGGCCGCCACGCTATCCTTGTATTCGTTGCCCGCCATCGCCCCGATCCGGTGGTAAGCCAGGGCTAGCAAGCTATCCCGCTGTTCGCTATCCCGAATGACGGAGCGGTATACCTCCTCGGCCGCCGCCCGGTCGTCCGCCGCGTACAGCTCGGCCGCCTGTATCATGCGTTCTTCCCGACTACTTCCGGTCTCCGCCGGCACCTGCGCCCCCGCCCGGAACATCAGCGACAGCCCAACTATGAGTAGGCCTATCCTGCCCAAACCGGTTCTTCTGTATCCACGCACCATGTAGAGCCAAGATAATCGTTTGTCCATTTTTCCCGCCCCGACCCGCTTTTGCGCATCTTTACCCGCCCAACCTAATATCCGCATGTCAGACCTGCAAGCCCCCATCGAAGCCGCCTGGAACGACCGTTCTCTCCTCTCCGATCCCGACACCCGTGAAGCCATCGATCGAGTGATCGAGGAATTGGACAAGGGCCGCCTCCGCGTCGCCGAGCCCGGGGAAGATGGCAACTGGCGGGTCAACGACTGGGTGAAAAAGGCCGTCGTGCTCTACTTCCCCATTCGGCAAATGGAAACCGTGGAAGTCGGCCCCTTCGAATTTCACGATAAGATGGCGCTGAAGAAAGACTATGCCGGCCAGGGCGTCCGCGTCGTGCCCCACGCCATCGCCCGCTACGGCGCCTACCTGGAACGCGGGGTGATCATGATGCCCAGCTACGTCAATATCGGGGCCTGGGTCGGCGGCGGCACCATGGTCGATACCTGGGCCACGGTCGGCAGCTGCGCCCAGATCGGCCGCAACGTCCATCTCAGTGGCGGTGTCGGTATCGGTGGCGTACTCGAACCTCTGCAGGCCACCCCCACCATCATCGAAGACGACTGCTTCATCGGCTCCCGCTGTATCGTGGTGGAAGGCGTGCGCGTCCGCAAGGAGGCCGTGCTGGGGGCCAACGTCGTCCTCACCCAGAGCACCCGCATCATCGACGTGACCGGCGACGAGCCCGTCACCCACCGCGGTGAAGTGCCCGAGCGGGCCGTGGTCATCCCCGGCAGCTACACCAAATCGTTCCCCGCCGGCGACTACCAGGTGAGTTGCGCCCTCATCATCGGCCGGCGCAAGGCCAGTACCGACAAGAAGACGAGCCTGAACGGTGCCCTCCGCGACTACGACGTGGCCGTATAACCGCGCGCGGCGCAATCCGTGAAAGAATCCGTGCCCAATCCGTGGTTAAAAAAAGAGCGCAGTGAGCTTCCCCCACCCCTAATTCAGCACCGCATCCGTAAAGTGCAGAAACATCGGCACCTCCACCCGGAAGTAGTTCTCCACCCCCTCCGCGCTGCGCCGGTACATCACGTAGCCGCCCCGCATGGCCCCCACGGGGGTCGGGAATTGCACCCAACTCTGGTAGGTATAGGTTTCACCGGGCCGGATCAGCGGTTGCTTGCCGACCACCCCGTCGCCCTCCACCCGCCGGCGCTCACCGGTCGCGTCGATGATCTCCCAGTCGCGGCTGAGGAGCTGCACCGGCAGGTCACCATTGTTGGTGATTCGGATTTGGTAGGCGTGGACGTAGTTGTGCTCTTCCGGCTGGCTGTACGCCTCCTGGTAGAAGCTTTGGGCACTGACGGTGACTTCCTGGGTAGTCTGGCTGCGAACGGTCATAGGCGGTAGTTAGAAGGGCAGGTCGTCGTCGGCCTCCAGTACGGGCTCGTCGTTGGCCTTGGGGAAGTCGCCGGGGCCTTCGCTCTTGCCGGCCGAAGCCGTGGGGGCATCACCGGAGGAAAGGGACTCCACCCGCCAGGCGTTCAGGTTGGTGAAGTACTTATCCTGCCACTGCCGGCCCCGCAGGTCGAAGTGGACCTTGATCTCGTCTCCCTCGTTGATGTCGTCGACGATGGCCGTCCGATCCTGGGTACACTGAAATTTGACGAAGTTATCGTACTGCCCGCCGTCGTTGGCCTTGATCACGAAATCGCGCACGCGGAAGCTCTCTCCCTTGGTTTCGGTTTCGTATTTCTTGACGAGCGTTCCGGTAATATCGAAAGACATAGGTGGGTGGTTTATTATTTAGCGGTTGGTGGTAGGGTTGGGTTCAGTGAAAAGCTTAAAAGTATGAAAAGGCGGAGGCATGGTCGCACCATCGCCTCAGCCCGTCGCCTCCGCCTTCCTCGTTCGCTCACAGGCCCCCTCGCACTCCCCGTACAGGTTCAGGCTGTGCCCCGTCACCTTGAAATTCAGGATCTCCCCCATCATATTCTTGATCTGCTGCACGCGGGGGTCGCAAAATTCGAGGACCTTTCCGCAACTGTTACAGATCAGGTGGTCGTGCTGCTTGTAGCCGTGGCTCTTCTCGTACTGGGCCAGGTTCTTGCCGAACTGGTGCTTCTTTACCAGGTCGCAGCTCACCAGCAGTTCCAGGGTGTTGTAGACCGTGGCCCGGCTGACCCGGTAGTTGTTGGTCTTCATGTGGATGTAGAGCGACTCGGCGTCGAAGTGGTCGTCGCGGCTATATATCTCCTCCAGTATGGCGTACCGCTCCGGCGTCCGACGGGCCTTACGCTCACGTAGGTGCTCGGTGAAGATATCCTTTACCTTTTCAAAGTCAGTGGTGGGGTTGGCGATCATGGGGATTTGGTCTGTTGGTCTATTGGTCCTTTGGTCTGTTGGGGGGGGCGGCGACGTACTAACAGACCAACAGACCAACAGTCTAAAAGACCACCATCTTTATTCTACCCGGGAAACGGTTGAGACGTTGTC
>CAZKPE010000052.1:14265-19562 GCA_964554545.1 uncultured Lewinella sp. | reverse complement strand
GCTGAAAACCATCATTCGCGACATCGTACGTGAAGAATTGGATCGTCGTCAGCAGACAGAGGCAGACGCAACACTTACTCAGCAGACTGAACCCTTTTCTATCGATGAACTAGCGGATCAGGTATTCGATCGCTACGATGACGTATTCAAGGCCCTTGCGTGATGCACTACTTAACGAAGGAAGAGATCATCCGCCTTAATAAGCGGACACTGGACCGTCATGGTGGTCACTACCTGCCTCCACTGAATTTGCTCCACGAAAGCGCGCTGGACTACCTCGTTGAGACGGTTGAGGCGGAAATGTTTGGGGAGCCACTCTACCCTGAACTATGGGATAAGGCCGGGCTGTATTTCTTCAATATAATCAGTAACCACATATTCCAGGACGGTAACAAGCGTACAGGCCTGGCCGCCGCGCTGACCTTTCTGCTTCGAAATGCCTACGTACTGCAAGAGCAGTTACAGTCTGTGCTGGTAGGTGATCAACTTATACCCGGTGATAGCTCAGATCATGATGACCACTTGTATAACTTCACCGTGGCCGTTGCCGCCGGGCAGGTACCCCTGAACGCATGCCAGCAGTGGTTCGCCGTTAATATTATGCGCCGGTAATTAGCGGCCGAGCTCGATCAGTTCGCCCACCATCATCGCCGTAGCACCCCAGACCGCCTCCCCGGCGACCTCCCAGTGGGGCACGTGCTTCAGGATCATGCCGTTGTATAGCTTTTTGTCGCGGTAAGCGATTACATCTTTGTGGTAGAAGCCGGCCAGGGGGAGCTCCAGGACGCGTTGCACCTCGCTAGCCTGCAGGCGGAAGTCCGGTCGGTGGTCGGTATAACCGACGAAGGGGTTGACCAGGAAATTGCTGACCGGGATGTAGAGGGGGGTAAGTTCACCAAGCAGTTCGACCGCCTTTGGCCGTACGCCCACCTCTTCCTCGGCTTCCCGCAGGGCGGTATGGGCCGGGCTTTTGTCTCCCATATCGGCCGAACCTCCGGGAAAGGAGATTTGCCCCCCGTGGCGGTCGCCGGGCGGACTGGTCCGCTGAATGAACAGTAAATGAGGCCGCCCCTCTACCGGGTAAAAGAGAGCGAGCACCGAGGCCGGGCGCGCATGATCGGGAGCATCTTCGAAGGGACGGCGCAGCTTGTGCCCCATCCGCTCCTGAGCCGCGTAACCGGGTAGCGAGCCGCTACGCAGCCGCTGCCGGATACGGTCGAGCCGCTCCGTTCCCGCGGAAGAGGCGGACATTTACTGGGGGTTGGACTTCTTCAGGTAATTCTCCAACGCCATACCCATGCTCGGAACCCGGGGTGGATCGGGGGCGATGTTGACCTGTAAACCATGCCGCTCGACGGCCGCCGTGGTTTTCCGACCGGCCACGGCCAGGCGGGTATCCTTTTGCCTGAAGTCGGGGAAGTTCTCGTACAGGCTGTCGATGCCCAGCGGGCTGTAGAAGATCAGCACGTCGTAAAAGACATCCTCCAGGTCGCTCAGGTCCGCCGAGACCGTGCGGTACATCAGGGCCGGCGTCCAGTTAAAGTCGTTTTCGGTCAGGTACTGAGAGACGAATTCCGAGCCCAGGTTGCCGGTGGGGAGCAGGAATTTTTCCTTGCTTCGATGCTTCTTCAGGGTCGGGGCCAGATCCTGTATGGTGCGCTGGCCGAAGAAGACCTTACGCTTGCGGTAGACGATGAACTTCTGCAGGTAGTTGGCGATGGCCTCCGTCATGCAGTAGTACTTCGTGTCCTGGCTCATGTCGATGCGCAGGGCTTTGCAGAGGCGGAAGAAGTGCTCGATGGCCAGCTTCGACGTGAAGATGATCGCCGAGTACTCATCGGGCCGGATGCGCTCCTTACGGAACTCCTTCTCGGTCAGTCCCTTCACCTCGATGAAGGGGCGCCAGTCGATCTTGAGGTCGTATTTCTGCTCTAGGCGGGCGAAGGGGCTCCGGTCGGGTTCGGGCTGGGAGACCAGAATGGTACGTACGGGCTTGTACGACTCCTGGGGCATTTGACTTTCCGCCGCCATAGGTTTGCGTTTATAAGGTAGTGCTTAAATAGCGATAGACCAACAGGATAGGGGCTATTTCAATGGTGCAAAGATATAACAAAAAGTGCAGCGGTCGGTCCCTCAGGTAGCGATTGGTAATGAAGGTGCCCCGCAGTAAGTGCAGCAGATACGTCAGGATGAGCAGGGTGGCACCAGCGATCAGGGCGGCCGGTGTCCAGCCAGACGGAGCGTAGGTGACCAGCAGGTTAAGGGGAAACAAAAACAGCCCCGCCACGATCGAAAACACCATCAGTACGAAGGTGTAGCGACTCACTTCTTTGCGCAACCCGTACACCTGACCCAACAGATTCAGAACGACCAGCTTCAGGCCCAGGGCGGCCGCCACTAGCAGGCTCGCAAAACCCCACCCGGCCAGCAACCCCCACTCCCGGTCCAGGCCGAAGTGGTGAGCGATGAGGTAAAGGAACAAGCCCGCGATCAGTAAAAAATACAGGTAGGCGAACCATAACGCCCGCACCTGCCCCTCCGACCGACGGCGATACAGTTGCGCCATCACGCTGTCGTTTACCACCGCCCCGATGCACTGCCGGAGCAAGCCCCGGAAAAGCACCCATAGGCTGGCCAGAAAAACCAGCAAAAAAAGGTGAACGAAGATCAGGTTATCCGGTCCGGCCACCCCATCCGCCACGACCACCGGTGTGGTGGTCAGGGTATCGGTGTCCGACTCCAGCCGGAGCTCGAAGGGATTCGCACCCGACTGCGCGAGCCCCCCGGCCCGGAGAAGGAAAACGGCCAACAGGAAAAAGAGGTAGCGCACCCGGCAGATATTGAATCGGTGGCACAAAGGTAGGCGCGGCGGGCCGCTAGGCGAGTAGCTGGTAGGTCAGCATCGCGCCCACGTAGGCGATGGCGGTCATGAATACGAATTGAATGACCGGCCACTTCCACCCGTTGGTCTCCCGCTTGGTCACCGCCAGGGTCGACATGCACATCATGGCGAAGACGTAGAAGATCAGCAGACTCCAGGAGGTAGCCTGATCGTAGACGGGCTCCCCCGTCGCCGGGTCACGCTCCTCGGCCAGCCGCTCGCGGATGCGGAACTCATCGTCGGTGCTCCCCACGCTGTAGATGGTCGCCATGGTCCCGACGAAGACTTCCCGGGCCGCGAAACTCGTGAGCAGGGCGATGCCGATCTTCCAGTCGTAGCCGAGGGGCCGGATGACCGGTTCGATGAATTTCCCCAGGTGGCCGGCATAACTGGCCTCCAGGCGCTCAGCGGCCAGGATGTCAGCCCGCTCCTCTTCGGAGAGCTGTTGCTCGGCGGCCTGTTCGCTTACGTTCCGTTCCACGGCAGCCATATCCTCGGCCGGGCCGTAGCTGGAAGCCGCCCACAAAACGATACTGATGAGCAGGATGATCTTGCCGGCCTCCACCACGAAGGTGCGCGACTTCTGCCAGACGGTGGTGCCGACGTTGCGCCAGACCGGCGTCCGGTACTCGGGAAGCTCCAGCATGAGGAAGCTACGCTCGGAACTGCGCAAGAGTAGCTTGAAGGCCAGCGCGGACAGCACCGCCCCCAGGATGCCCAGGAAGTACAGCCCGGCGAAAGCCAGCCCCTGCAAACCGATCAGCCCACCGAGAAAATCCCGTTGGGGCACGGCGAAGGAGATCAGGATGACGTAAACGGGGATGCGCGCCGAGCAGGAGGTCAGCGGCGTGACCAGGATGGTGAGTAGCCGCTCCTTCCAGTTGGCTATGGTACGGGTACTCATGATCGCCGGAATGGCACAGGCGTGGCCACTGATCAGGGCCACTACCGACCGCCCGTTCAGCCCGAAGCGCTGCATCAGACTATCGAACATATAGGCCGCCCGGGCCAGGTAGCCGACCTCCTCCAGGATAGCGATAAAGAAAAACAGGATGGCGATCTGGGGCACGAAGACCAGCACCCCCCCCAGGCCGGCGATGATCCCATCCACCAGTAGGTCGGTTACCCAGCCATTCGGCAAGACGGTCCGGATGGTTTCCCCCATTTGCCCGAAGATGGCCTCGATGAGGTCCATCGGCACGGCCGCCCAGGCAAACAGCGCCTGGAAAAGCAGCAACATCAGCACGATGAAGATGAGGGGGCCGAAGATGGGGTGGGTGACGACGTTGTCGATCCGGTCGCTCGTCGAGGCCACGTCCCCCGCGTGCCGCACGCTCGACTTCACCACGGGCTCGAAGGTATTGTAGCGCTCCATGGTCTCCTCCACCTGGGCGCGCAGGCTGTGAAAACCGTGGCTCACCCGGGCCGTCTGTACGCGGTGGCGGGTCAGTTCGGGAATGTGCCGCAGCCAGGGGGCGTGGTGGATGAGCAGCAGGGCGTGGTAGTCGTTGCGGGCCGGTAGCTCCCGGCGCAGTTCGCTGATAACGTCGCGGGCCCCGGCCCCGGGCTCGTAAAAGGGCTGGCGGGGGCGGAAGGCTTCCGGCTCGTTCAGCAGATCGGTGACGGCGGTCTTGAGTTCTTCGATACCCCGCTGGTCGCGGCTACTGACTGGAATGACCGGCACCCCGAGCTTTTTGCTCAGACGGGGGATGTCGACGGTCAGCCCGTCCCGCTCGATGAGGTCGGCCATGTTCAGCACCAGGATCATCGGCAGGTCGAGGTCGCGGAGCTGGGTGAAGAGCAACAGGTGCTTGTCCAGTTTGGTGACGTCGGCCACGTAGAGGATGGCATCGGGAAAGAGGTCGCCCTCGGGGTTGGTAAGCTCCTGCACGACCAGCCGCTCGTCCAGGCTGGTGGGGTAGCAACTATAGGCGCCGGGGAAGTCGATCAACTCCACGGTAGGAAGCCCCGGCAGCCGGAGCATGCCGACTTTTTTCTCCACCGTCACGCCGGGGAAGTTGCCGATCCGTTGGCGAAGACCGGTGAGGATATTGAAGAGGGAGGACTTGCCGCTGTTGGGGTTGCCGACCAGGCCGACGACCGGCGTAGCCCTTACCTGACCATGATGCATGCCAATTCTTTCTTCCGCAGCGCCAGACACTGCCGGTCGATCTTCACGTACCAGCTCCCGCCGAAGGGCGAACAGCGGATGATGCGCAGGCGGGAACCCGGGCGCACCCCGATGTCGAGCAACTTACCCGCCAGACTCTCGTTCGTAAAACGCTCGATGGTGCCGGACTGGCCGACCTGAAACAAAGAAGCGGAGGCGGGGCGGGGAAAGGGCATGGCGTACGGCTTGGCTGCTGGTGTAACGGCGCGAAGATACGGAAGTTATCTGTACCTAGTCTAAATAGAG
>CAZKPE010000052.1:0-14165 GCA_964554545.1 uncultured Lewinella sp. | reverse complement strand
TGCTGGTGTAACGGCGCGAAGATACGGAAGTTATCTGTACCTAGTCTAAATAGAGGGAGAGTAGACACCTGACACCCGAAACCCCTCAACCCTTCCCAACAACTCCGCACCTGCGTCCGCGCCCGAACCGAATGCGCCCCGCACCGTACATTCACCCCGTTAAACGACCGACCCATGCGCCTGCTTCCCTACTTTAGTTTCGTGCTGCTTTTTCTAGCCTCCTGCTCCCCTAAAGTAGCCCCGGTGATGGGCGACGACGGCACCGACTGGAACGCCCGCGCCGAGTCGTACCGCGACAACCCCGCCGCCCTGCGCGACTTCGTGGAAGACTGCGAACGCACACAGGCCGAACTTACCCAGGCCCGGCAGCAACTGGACGCCGCCCGGGGGCAGTCGTCGGAGATGGAAAGCCAGATCACCACCGCCCAGGCCTCGGCCGAGCAGGCCTATCAGGAAATCCAGCGGCTGCGCGACCAGCTGGCCGCCGCCGAAGAAGCCGCCAGCCGCCCCGACGAGGTGATTACCGACCAGCCACGGGTGGAAGGCGTCATCTTCCAGGTGCAGCTCGGGGCCTACGCCGAGAACCGCGTCGACCCCAACCTGGCCACCGGCGACGCCCTCGACCTTACCGACCAGGAGGGCATGCAGAAAGTGGTCGTGAGCCAGTTCCGCACCTACAGCAATGCCGCCGCCCTACGCGACCGCCTCAAGCAGATGGGCGTGAAGGATGCCTTCGTGGTGGCCCGCAACAATGGCGAGCGCATACCCGTACCCGAGGCCCTGCGCCTCACCGGCCAGCAATAAATTATGCGGGAGACCGACTTCATCGAGCGCAACCAGGAAAAGTGGGAGCGCTACGAGGAAAGCCTGAAGCGCGACGATCAGGACCCCGAGACGTTGCGGCAGTTGTACATCCAGACGACTGACGACCTGTCGATCTCCCGCACCTTTTACCCCAACCGCTCCGTGCGGGTGTACCTGAACGGCCTGGCCCAGCGCACTTTCCTGCGAATCTACCAGGCACGCCGCGGACAGCTCGGCCGCTTCTTCACTTTCTGGACCGACGAGCTGCCCCGGGCTGTTCACGCCAGCCGCCGCCCGCTCACCATCGCCCTGCTCACCTTCGTGCTGGCGATGCTGATCGGCGTACTGAGCTTCCGGATCGACCCCGACTTTGCCGAGACTATCCTGGGGGAGCGCTACGTGGCCATGACCGAGGCCAATATCGCCGCCGGCGACCCGATGGCGGTGTACAAGTCGATGGACTCCTTCGACATGTCGCTCTACATCACCTTCAACAACATCCTGGTCGCCCTGCGCACCTTCCTGGCCGGGGCCTTCTTCTGCGTGGGCACCCTGGCCCTGCTGATCCGTAACGGGGTGATGCTGGGAGTATTTCAGTACTTTTTCTTCGCCCGGGGCGGGTTCGAACCCCTGGAAGCGGGGCCGGTGACCGGCTGGATCGCCCGGGCGGCCAGTTGGCTACTCACGGCGGGGGGCAGCGGACTGGAGGGCATCTTCCTGGCCATGGCGCGGGTCGGGGGGGATAATGCGCTGTTCCGCGAAAGCCTGCTCACCATCTGGATCCACGGGGCGCTGGAGATCAGCAGCATCGTCCTGGCGGGTGGCGCGGGGCTCACCCTGGGCAGCGGGCTGCTCTTTCCGGGTACGCTCACCCGGCTACAGGCCTTCGGGCGGTCGGCGCGGCGGGGCCTGAAGATCATGCTGGGCACCATTCCGCTCTTCATCGTGGCCGGTTTCCTGGAGGGATACGTGACCCGGCAGACCGACCTGCCCGATGGGTTGCGCTTCCTTTTCATTCTCCTCTGTTTTGGCTTTATCATCTGGTACTACGTGGTGTACCCCCGGGTGGTGGCGGCCCGTCCGCAACTGGAAGACCTGAGTGAACGGGAGCCGGCAGCGACCCGTACCGAGCCCTACGGCCTGTCCGTCATCCGCGGGGCCGGAGACCAGCTGCTGGCCGCATTCGGGGTGATGCGGCGGTCGGTCGGTCGGCTGCTCGCGGGATGCATATTGATCGCCGCGGGCTACTGTTTGCTTTCTTTCGGTTTTGGGGGGGAGGCTATGTTTCGCTACCGCTTCGTGGGCTACTTTTTCGGGGAAGTGGAGAACGTGTACGAACTATTGTCCTCCTTCGGGCGGGACCGGGGCTTCTTTTTTTTGCTCCTCGTCGCTGGGGTACACTACGCGCTGTTTCGGCTGGCATTCGGTCTGATCGGGCGGCATACGGACCTGGAAGAACCGGCCGGCGGTACTATCCGGGAGCTTCAGTTGGTGACGATCAGCTTCTTCCTGGCCCTGGTGGTTGCCTTCGGACCCTTGCTTACGGCCCTGCTGTTTTTCCTCACCTACCCCTTTCTGGTTTGCTTGGGGGTGGGCACCTACCTCTATGGTCAGGATGCAGCGGCGGTTTTCCGTACCGTATACACGAACCTGGGAGTCAGCTACGGGCTGACCGGCCTACTGTTAGTGGTGGCCTTACCGGCGACCTTCCTGATCGACAGCATCGTATTCAGTTCCCTCTTCAGCGTGCTGGACTGGATCGTATATACTGACGTGCGGACCATCGATTCGCGCAACGTCATCCTACAGGCCTTCACCTACTTTTTTCTGTTCTCCCTCACCTTTACCGCACTGGTGACCGTACTTACTTTGGGCCTGGGTAGTCTGCGGGAGGTGGAGGGGGCCGGGCGGCTCAAATCCCGCATTCGGGAGTTAGGGCGGAAGCGTCGGCTGGGGGGCATGGAGCGGGAATAGGGCGCGGACGCAGGTGCAAAGTTTGTTGGGGAATCGGAAAAAAGCGATATTTGCGCCGATTTAGCCGACCCATAGGTTGGCTACTAAAGCTCGATCAACTATTTTGTATGCCCAGACCTCAACTCTTCCGGCTTCGCCTGCTGTCCATTCTGGCCCTGCTTTGCGGAGCGCTACCCCTACTTGCCCAAACGACCGTTAGCGGCGTCATCACCGATCAGGAAAGCGGCGAACCCCTCATCGGGGCCAGCATCCTGGCCGTAGGTACCTCCACCGGTACCGTCACGGATTTCGACGGGCAGTACACCCTGGAGGTTCCCGAGGGCGTCAGTCAGCTGCAGATCAGCTACACCGGATACCCTACGATCGTGGAGGATATCAACGGTCGCAGTACCATCGACATTACGCTACAGGCGGGTGAGTTACTGGAGGAGGTGGTCGTGGTGGGCTACGGCGCCGTCAAGAAAAGCGACCTGACGGGCTCGGTCAACACCATCGAAGAGGAGACCTTCAACCAGGGGGCCATCGTATCGCCCACCAACCTGATCGCGGGTAAGGTGGCCGGCGTCAACATCTCCAGTAATAGCGGGAACCCGAATGAGGGGCCGACGGTGCGTATTCGCGGTGGCACCTCCATCAACGCGAGCAACGATCCCCTCTATGTTGTCGATGGAGTTCCGTTGGTCAACCAGGGGGTTGAGGGCGAAGGCAACATCCTGAACTTCCTCAACCCGGACGACATCGCCAGCATGACCATCCTCAAGGATGCCTCAGCTGCGGCCATCTATGGTTCGAGGGGGGCAAACGGGGTAGTACTCATTACGACCAAAAAGGGGCGCAGTGGTGAGCCAACCATTAGCTACCGGGCAGAGGGTACCATATCAACCGTTATCGACCGTAATCAAGTTTTGGATGCGGAGGCCTTCCGCAACGTAGTGACCTTCGCGGCCCCCAGCCGGCTGGAAACCCTCGGCAACACTACCACCGATTGGTTCGACCAGATCACCCGCGAGGCCTACGGTACCCAGCATAACCTGAGCGTAAGTGGGGGCGGAGAAACGAACGAGTACCGTCTCTCGGCCGGCTACCAGCAGCTGGAGGGCGTCGTGCGCGGCTCGGAAGTGGAACGGATCACCGTCAACCTGAACCTGACCCAGCGGATGTTCGACGATAAGCTGACCGTCGCGGCCAGCCTGAAGGGCGCCAACAGCAACAACAGCTTCGACCCCGGCGTCGTCGGTGCAGCCTTGCTCTTCGATCCCACCCAGCCTATCCTCAATCCTGACCAACCCGAGTTCGGCGGCTACTTCGAATATGGAGTTACCCTGGCCCCCCGCAACCCGGTCAGCGCCACCGAACAGGTAACTAATACGGGGCGTACCTACCGGGGTATCGGTAGCCTGGACCTGGAGTACGACTTCGACGATTTACTTCCCGGCCTTACCTATAAGGCTGTCCTCGGCTTCGACGCGAATAGTGGCCGCAGAAACCGCTTCTCCCCCTCCACATTCACCAACCTGGCTACGGACGGTATAAGCGGGGAGTTCACAATCAACAATACGCTGCGCACCAGTAAGCTATTCGATACCTACTTCACCTACGAACGGGAATTCGGCACTCAGCGCGCTAGCCTGCAGGTAGGATACTCTTACCAGGACTTCAATACGGAGGCTCCCGGTGTTACGGGTCGGGATCTTTCTTCCGACGCACTTGGAGTAGCCGATCCGAGTGCTGCCGGAGAGGTAGACCTATACAACGAAGTGCGGGAAAACCGGCTCATCTCCTTTTTCGGTCGCCTCAACTACAATATCGACGAGCGCTACCTACTTACCGCTAGTCTACGCCGCGATGGCTCGACCCGCTTCGGCCCGGAGAACCGCTGGGGACTATTCCCCTCCGCCGCCCTGGCCTGGCGGATACTGGAGGAAGATTTCGCCGGAGGCCTAGCGAATACCTTCTCCGACCTGAAACTGCGGGTGGGCTACGGTGTAACGGGAAACCAGGAGATCGACGACTACCGCTATCTCGCCCTCTACCAGCAGAGTAACCCACGCGCCCTTTACCCTTTCGGAAGTAATTACCTGTCTACCCAGCGGCCCGACGCTTACGACTCCGGCCTGAAGTGGGAAGAGACAGCCAGCTTGAACGTCGGCGTGGACTTTGGCTTCTTCAATAACCGACTTAGTGGTATCCTGGAATATTACCAGAAGACCACCAATGACCTGCTCTTCGAAGTCAACGTACCCGCCGGTACAAACCTCAGCGACCGGGTGCTCACTAATATCGGGTCTCTAGAAAATGAGGGAGTCGAGTTCACCCTCAATGGTATCGTCTACGACAACGACGATTTCGGCCTGGACCTGACGGGAAATATCGCCTTCAACCGCGGGGAGATCACCCAGCTGGCCGGCCCCGGTAGCGCCGATATTCAAACCGGTGGAATTGCCGGCGGCGTGGGTACCACCGTACAGTTGCAACGGGTCGGGGAAGCTCCCTCCAGTTTCTACCTCTACCGGCAGAAGTACGGTGAGGACGGTCGCCCGCTAGTAGATGGTGTCGACCACAACGAGGACGGGGTAACCAACGAACTTGACATTTACGAAGACGTAAATGGCGACGGCCAGTTGAACACCCAGGATTTAGTGATTAACGAGCAGCCCGCGCCCGACGTTCTGCTGGGATTGACAGCAAACGGACGCTACCAAGACTTTACATTCAGTTTCACCTTCCGCGGTGCCGTCGGCAACTACATTTACAATAACAATGCATCAAATGCCGGCTACCTGTCCTTCGTAGACATTGGCCCGAACTATCTCAACAACCTGCATCAGAGCGCCGTTTACACTCGCTTTGAGACGGCTCGGCCCCTGAGTGATTACTACCTGGAGGATGCCAGTTTCCTACGCCTCGACAACCTTACGTTCGGGTACAATTTCGGCAATATAGGCGGTGACCGGCTGAACCTACGGCTGTACGCTACGGCGCAGAACCTAGTCACCTTCACCAATTATTCCGGTGTTGACCCCGAAAATAACGGGGGTATCGATAACGCTCCCTTCCCCCGAGCCCGCACCTTCACTTTTGGCGCCCGACTGGGCCTGTAAACCTCGATCATGCACCAAATAACAGTTCAAACCATACTGCGCGGACTCGCTCCCGCTCTCTTTTTCCTGCTTTCGGCCTGTACTGACCTGGACGTGATCCCCGAGGATCGTATCAGTCCGGATGTACTGTACGCCGACGAGAGCAACTACGAACGCGTCCTGGCCCGCATCTATGCCGGTCTGGCCGTAACCGGTCAGGAAGGCCCCGCAGGTAATGCCGACATACGGAGCCTGGACGAGGGGTTCGGTCAGTACATCCGGGCACTGTACTACCTGCAGGAGATTCCCACCGAAACGGTTGTCGTCGGCTGGGGGGACATCGGCCTGCCCGAATTGGTCTACCAGACCTGGACGAGCGACAATCCATTCGTCCGCGCCATGTACTACCGCGCCTTCTACCAAGTCAGTATCGCCAACGAATTTTTACGTGAGACCACGCCGGAGCGGCTCGATTCCCGGGGCATTCGCGAAGACTTCCGCCCCACCGTCGAAGATTTTCGGGCCGAGGCACGCTTCCTGCGGGCATTTTCCTACTGGCATGCGATCGATATGTTCGGCGGTACCATCTTCTACACCGAGGAAGACCCCATCGGGGGCACCCCGCCCTCCACCCGCAGCCGGACCGAAATCTTTGACTACATCCTCGCTGAATTGGACGCCATCGAAGAGCAACTTCCCGCAATCGGGGCTTCCGAGTACGGCCGTATAGACCGCGGGGCGCTTCATATGCTACGGGCCAAACTCTACCAAAATGCGGAAGTCTATACCGGACAGGACCGCAGCGGCGAGGCTATCGCCGACCTGGAAGCGATCATCGACAGCGAGGCGTATAGCCTGATGGAGAACTACCAGGATTTATTCGCCGCCGATAACGACCGCTCACAGGAGTTCATCTTCGTCATTCCCTACGATGGAGACCGGACCCGCACTTTCGGTGGTACCACTTTTCTGACCCACGCTCCCGTAGGCGGTGAGATGCAGGCTGTGGACTACGGCATCGATGGCGGCTGGGGCGGTCTACGGACTACCCCCCAATTTGTCAACTACTTCCCCGACGTAACCGGGGAGGCCGACGAGCGGGCTATCTTTTTCACTGAGGGGCAGACTGAAGACGTTGGTATACTTTCCGAGTTTGGACGGGGCTATGCCGTGCCGAAATTCACTAACCTAACCAGTGATGGCGAAGTCGGAAGCGACCTTCGCTTCGCCGACACCGATTTCCCCTTCTTCCGCCTCGGCGATGTGTACCTTATGTATGCCGAAAGCGTACTGCGCAGCGGCAGCGGCGACCGTGCCCGTGCTCTGGAGTTGGTCAATGAACTGCGCGAGCGGGCCTATGATGGTAGCGGCGGCGATATCACTGACGAAGAAATGACGTTGGATTTCATTCTGGAAGAGCGGGCGCGCGAACTTTACTGGGAGTGCCACCGGCGCACCGACCTGATTCGCTTCAACAACTTCTCAACCAACGGCGTCTGGGCCTGGAAGGGAGGCGTACAGGAAGGGCGTACCACAGAGGCATTCCGTAACCTCTACCCCATCCCGACCTCCGAGATCATCTCCAACCCTAATCTAAGCCAGAACGAAGGCTACTAAAGAAGAATCATGCAACTCAAATCTACCCTATCCGGCTGGCTGTCCCTTCTGGCCCTCATGTTGACGGTCACGGCTTGCCAGCCCGACGAGATCGACATCGCCGCCAACACCGACTTCCCCCCCGCCATCCTATCCGCCTTCCCCGCACCCGATGGACGGGTAGTGGCCGGTGACTTTGACGTGCGCGTGGAGTTTGCCGACGGCAGCATCTCCCCCCTGCAGTCCGCAACGGTAATGCTGATGGACTCCGCCATGACGGAGATCGCCAGCCTGACCAAGGATCTCAGCGGCATCCAGGACTCGCTGGTTATCGAGGGCAGTTCCTTCGATGCCGCCAATCTGGCCCTGGGCATCTACAATATGTCGGTAAGCGTGACCGACTCCCGGGGGCAGACCACCGAGCAATCCTACAGCTTCGAGATCAGCAACCTGCCCTTCGCCGCCAACCACGACAAAATGTACATCGCCGGGGCCTTCAACGGCTGGCCGGCCGACGCCGCGGGGCTGGAGGGCTTCGAACTGACCCTCGTCGACGATCATATCTGGGAGATCCGCGAGATCGAGCTGGAAGCCGGAGGCTGGAAACTGAAAAATACGATCGACTGGACGGACGAGGACTGGGGCGACGCCGACTGCGACGGCTTCATGACCTCCAACTCCGTCGGTAACGACAATACGGATTGCGGGAACAGCGGCCTGGTCAACATCCGCTTCAACGACGAAACCCTGAGCTACTCGGTTGCCGAAGCCGTCACCCTGGCCTCCAACACGATGAGCCTTTACCTGCTCGGCACCTTCAACAACTTCCAGGGCAACGACTACCAGTTCACCCTCACGGACAATAACACCTGGTTCCTGGAGGAAGTCCTGCTCGCCCCCGGTGACCAGTATAAGATGGCCGAAATGCCCGACTTCATCGGGATCAACTACGGCGACGACAACAACGATGGGGTCGCCCAGGTCGGCGGCGGCAACTTCGTACGTGCCGATTCCACGGAGGAGGCCTTCTACAGCATCTCCTTCAATGATCGTACGCTGACCTACGACCTGGAGGTTGTCCGGCTGCTCTTCCCCGACAATATGGGAATCATCGGATCGGCTACCCCTACCGGCTGGGACAGCGACACCGATATGACGGTCGAATCCCCCGGTGTCTACACCATCACTATTGATCTGCTGGGTAGCATTCCCGACACCCTGAAGGAGGTCAAATTCCGGGCCAACGACGACTGGGCGATCAACTACGGAGGTGACGACTTTCCCAACGGAACGGCCGTTGCCGGAGGTGGGAATATCCCCGTTAGCGAGAGCGGCACCTACGACGTTACCCTCAATCTGAACGACAATACCTACACCTTCGAGCTCAACACCGGCCCGCAGTCCATCGGCATCATCGGCGACGCGACCCCCGGCGGATGGGCCGAGGATACCGACCTGACGGATAATGGCGACGGAACCTGGTCGACCATCCTCGCCCTCGGGGCGGGTGCCGTGAAGTTTCGGGCCGACGATGCCTGGGATGACGACTGGGGCGGTACCAGCTTCCCCGACGGCACGGCCGAGTACAAGGGAGGGGACATCACCGCCACCCCCGGCATCTACCGCGTCGTCTTCGACCTGGAAAACCTGACCTACTCCTTCGAGCCCCTCACCATCGGCATCATCGGCAGCGCAACGCCCACCGGCTGGACCAGCGATACCGACTTGGTACAAATGGGGGATGATCCTGGCGTCTACGGGACCACGATCACCCTTACCACGGGAGTTGATGCCGACAAGGTGAAGTTCCGCGCGAATGACGAATGGATTTACGACTGGGGGGATAATGATGACGCTTTCCCCACTGGAGTAGCCGAGTTCAAGGGAGGTGATATCACGGTAACCGAAGCCGGCGAATACACCGTCACCTTCAACGTGAATACCCTGGAATACGCCTTCACGAAGTAATTCACTCACTGGTATTCCTCACTTCAGCGGGCACGAACCAACTCGGTTCGTGCCCGTTTTTGCTCCACCCATGCGCCTCCTACTCCTGCTCTTTCTCGGTTTTTCCCTGGGGGCCCAGGACCTCTTCCGCGATGAAACGCTTGCGGCCGGAATCACCGCTGACGGACGGGCACGCGGCGTTTCGGTCTGCGACTACAACGACGACGGCCGGCCCGACCTTTTCGTGAGCATACTGGACGGGCCGAATCATTTGTACCGTAACGACGGCGATTTTCGGTTCACCGAAGTAGGAACGAACACCCCCCTGGCCGCGGCGGGGGCCAGCACCCTCTCCCTCTGGGGTGATCTGGATAATGACGGGGATGCCGACGTAGTGATCGCCAACCAGCGCGAACCCAGCCGGCTATACCGAGCCGACGGAGATCGGTTCACGGACATAACGGAGCGGGCCGGCTTTGAACTGACCGAGCAGATACAGGGCGGATCCCTGCTGGACTACGACGGCGACGGTCTACTCGACATCTACCTGAGCTGCCTCGGTACCACGAATCGTCTGTTCCGCAATTCGGGCAACCTACGGTTCGAGGAGGTGGGCGCGGACGCAGGTGCCAACATTACCGGACTGGCCATGGCCACCCTGGCCTTCGACTATGACCTCGACGGCGATGCTGACCTCTATCTCGTCCACGATGGTCACCAGCCCAATACCCTGTTGCGAAACGATGGCGGTTACTTCACCGACGTCAGCCAGAAAAGCGGTGCCGATATAGTAGGTGAGGGGATGGGGGTGGACGCCGCCGACTACGATGGTGATGGCGACTACGACCTTTACGTCACGAACCTGTTTTTCAACTTCCTCTTACGCAATGAGGGCGACGGTACCTTCACGGAAATCGGATTGGAAGCCGCTGTAGCCGACCTGGGAATGGGCTGGGGCTGCGCCTGGCTGGATTACGACAACGACGGCTCGCCGGACCTGTACGTCGGTAACGAGTCCAACTTCCAAATACGGGGCGAACGGCTACCCAATATCCTGTACCGGGGCAGCGGCGCCCGCTTCCGACCCGCCACCGAGCCGACCGCCTCCATCAACAGCCAGAGCAGTACCTACGGAACCGCGGTGGCGGACTTCGACGGGGACGGGCGCATGGATATCTTCATCGCGAATAACGGGCAAGCGTCCCAGCTATTTCGGAATGTATCCCGCCAGACCGGCAACTGGCTGGCGCTTCGACTGGAGGCCAGCTCGGGAAACCGGGATGCGATCGGGAGCCGGGTTACCCTGCACCTTGCTGATGGGGAGAAGCGGATCGCGGAGGTCCGGGCAGGGGGAAGCTTCGCCAGCCAACACGATCGATCCCTACACTTCGGACTAAGAGCGGCCACCCGGATCGATAGCGTGACGGTACACTGGCATCGGGGAACGGCAATCACCTACCGGGATTTCACGATCAACCGCAGCTACGAGATCCACGAGACGGATGGGGCCCTGACCGCCACCACCGAAACCGCTACGCCCGGCTTCCGGATCTATCCCAATCCCAGCCGGGGGTGGATCCAATTCACGGCCCCCCTTTCCAGAATCCGGGTGTCGGACGCCAGCGGCCGTACGGTGTTTACTCATTCCCACCCGCTGCACGAGTTGCACCTGCCCGTGGGGCTGCCCCCCGGAATCTACCGGCTGGGTGGCTGGCGCGATGATCGCTACTCTGTCTCATCCTTCCTCCTTCATCCAACCGATTAAACTTGCACCTGCGTCCCCGCCCCCTGTTGTTTTGTCTACTACTGCTGCCCGGCTGGGTATTTGCTCAGTGCGTACTGGGGGCCGACCTATCGTACGTTAACACCATACTGGCGGAGGGCGGACGGTACGCGGACGAGATGGGAAAGCCGGTAGACCCCTACCGCTACTTCGCCGAGCGGGGGGCCGACATGATCCGCATCCGGCTCTGGCACACCCCCGAAAATACGCAGAGTAGCTGTGGCCAGCCCATCCGGACCAATGAGCTGGAAGACGTCCTACTCGCCGCCCGGCGAATCGACAGTGCGGGCATGGATATGAAGCTGGCGATCCATTACGGAGACTACTTCGTCGATCCCGGTAAGCAGCGCCGGCCGCGTGCCTGGGACGGCGTCGAGGGGCACGACCTGATCGACAGCATCTATGACTACACCTACCGGGTACTGGACAGGCTGTACGCCCAGGGAACCCCACCGGCCATAGTAGCGGTCGGCAATGAAACGGACAATGGGTTTGTGGACAATACCGCACCAACGGACGGCTTCGACTGGGCGCAGGACGGCCCCAAGTTTCAGGCCGGGCTACGGGCCGTGCGGGACTTTAACGCGAACCGGCAGACCCGGACCCGTAGTGCCCTACACCTGACCGAGGGGTACGTAGAATTTGGGGTGGCGGAACTCCGGCGGCAGGGAGTGATGGACTTCGACATTCTCGGGGTGAGTTACTACCCCCACTTTAACCCCGGGGTCACGGTAGCCGACATGGGTAGGCTGGTCGCCCGGTTGACGGCTACTTATCCGTACGAAGTTATGGTCTTTGAGACCGGATTCAGCTGGAACAACGTCTCCGGCTCCGACGAATATGGCAACTTCCTCGGGGGGAACGGGGACGTGGTCGCCTACCCGGCCACACCGGGGGGACAGCGGGATTTCCTGCTCGACCTCAGGGAGGCCGTCTGTACCAACGGCGGGAGCGGCATTCTGTACTGGGAACCCGCCTGGGTGACCAGCGAGATGTGCGACGCCTACGGGCGGGGTTCATCCTACGAGAACGCCGCCTTCTTTGACTACGCGGGTCGGCCCCTGCCGGCCTTTGACTTCTTTGGGGATGCACCGACCGCTACCGAGCGTGAACCAGAGTGGGCGGTGGAATTACAGATCGTGGGGAAAAACAACCGCTACCAGCTGAGCAGTCCCGTCCCCATCACCTCCTGGACTCTCGTGGATTCCGTCGGCCGGATCGTCGATAACGGCCGGTCAGCCGGGGGAACCCGGGAATGGACCCTCGACGGTCGGAGTTGGACGGCCGGCATCTACTACCTGCGCGTGTGGGGGGTGCGGGGCGGGTCGGTCACCCGCGCGATCCGGGTGATGGATTAGCGAACGGTCTCCCGAGGAAGGAAGTGAGTGATCTCGATATCGGCTTCCTGCTCCTCGAACCACAGCAGGGGGGCCGGATTCTTGTCTCCCGTACAGGTGTCGCATTTGAAGAACAGGTAATAGAGCTGCCAGTAATCTCCTACCCGCTGCCGGAGGCGTTTCATACGCCGTTCCGATTCGGAAACATCGCCATAGAGATAGCTCAGCCGCCAGCAGTAGTAGGCCTCGTCGTGTAGCTCGACGACATTAAGCAGGAGTTCGTCACCGACGTAACGGGCCAGGAAGTTGCGTGCGTAGACGCTGTGGTGGCGCGACCAATCGCGGGGGTTGCCCCGGTGTTCGAGATGTTTGAAGGTATCGTGCACCCAGCAGATGATGCGTAGCATCCGGCGGGTTTCTGGGTCGATGGGGAGGGCATCGATATTCTCGCCGACCTCGAGGATGTGCCGCCAGATGGTCCCCTCGGGATGGCCGTAGCGGGGCAGCCCCCAAAGCAGGCCACGGCGGAACTGCGCATCCGCGAGGAAGCTGGCTTCGAGGGGCGTCTCGGGCTGGAGCAGGTCGGTCAGTTGCTGGGTCGTCAAAGTAGGTGTGCGCCGTGGTCATCAGGCCACCGGCCATGCACGAAAATAGCTTAGTTCCCGGAAAGTCGGAGAAGCGATAACCATTTCGGGGGTATCCTATGTTTGATCCGTAGGTGGGTAGGCGTAATTCTGCGCACGCCCCGACGATACCCTATGGACGGTCTGAAGCTATTTGTCGCCGCAGTCGGGGGTGGCTTTGTGGCCGCCCTAGCCGTCCTGTTGTGTCTGCGGGCAGACGTGACCGAGCGTGCACCCGGTCCTTTCCAGCTTACTGCACGGGCCGATACGAGCCTTTACCGGGCTGCCCCCCCTCCCGCCGATCCGCTTCCCCTGGGCTTGACCGCCGGAGCCATCGACCTGCGTAAGGCCGCCCGCCGTGCCCTGCCCACCGTGGTGCACGTGGATGCCCGGGTGATGGGGCGGGACCGGGCCACCGTCAAGCGGCTGTTTGGCCGCGAGGAAGCCACTGGCTTGATGGGGGGCGAGGGCAGCGGGGTGATCCATACCGCCGATGGCTACCTCATTACGAACTACCACGTCGTACAGGCGGCGGACCGCATCACCGTCACTACCGCCGACCGCCGCCGCTTCCCGGCCGAGGTGGTCGGCGTGGAGCCGAAGATCGACCTGGCCGTCCTCAAGATCGAGGCCGACAGCCTGCCCCACCTCAACTGGTCGGATTCCGATCGCGCCGAACCGGGGCAGTGGGTACTCGCCGTGGGGAGCCCGCTGGGACTCACCAGTACGGTCACTGCCGGCATCATCAGTGCCAAAGGGCGGAACCTGAGCATCTTGCGGGAGCCGGACGCGATCGAGAGTTTCATTCAGACCGACGCGGCCGTCAACCCCGGCAACAGTGGCGGCCCCCTGGTGGATGCCGACGGCAAATTGCTGGGCATCAACACAGCTATCGCCTCCCGCACCGGTCGCTTTCAGGGCTACAGCTTTGCTATTCCGGCTAATCTGGTCCGGCGGATCGTGGATGACATCATCGCCTACGGCAACTTCCGGCGGGCCCAGCTCGGCGTGGAAATCTCTT
>CAZKPE010000051.1:11877-19737 GCA_964554545.1 uncultured Lewinella sp. | reverse complement strand
GTCATTATCGGGTACGCCGAATCTCAGGAATCTTACAGCCTGGACTGCAATGCACCCTACTATGGGCACGGTTACTGGTTCGATGGGTCACGCGTTTTAGTCAATTCCATAAATGCCGAATTTGCCCTGGGCGTGGTTCCTACCGTGACTGGTGGTGTGGCCGGCGTTCCCCAGCCCGAAACCGTCGGACAGGGCGGCAGCCTGGCCCGTTTCACCATTAGTAAGCAGACACTCTACGTGGTCGACGAGCGCAGCCTGCGCACCTTTTCCCTGGAAAAGCCCGCCGAGCCCGAATTCGTCAATACCGCCCACATCGGCTGGGGTATCGAAACGATCTTTCCCAGTGGCGACAATCTCTACATCGGCGCGGAAACCGGTATGCATATCTTCGGAATCGGACAGGACCCCAACAGCCCGGAGTTCCTATCCACCTTTCAGCACGTCCGGAGCTGCGATCCGGTGGTCGTCAGCGGCGATTTGGCTTACGTGACCCTGTGGGGTGGTAGCAACTGCGGCGACCAGGGCGACCGGCTAATGGTCGTAGATGTGAGCGACCCCCGGCGACCAACACTAGTACAAGATCTACCACAGTCCAACAGCCATGGTCTTGGCCTGACCGACGATCACCTGTACCTCTGTAGCGGCCCGGAAGGCATGAACGTGTTTGCCCTGGCCGCGGACGGGACGGTAGGCGACCTGGTCCACACCGCGGGCGGCTTCCCCGCCAAAGACGTGATCGTACGGGCAGACCGCAAGGAGGCCATCGTTTTCGGCTGGGAGCAGGCCGGTATTCGACAGTATGACCTGATCGCCGGAGGGGAACTCAGCCAGCAAAGCGAGTTGGCCATCTGTGACTAAGTTTAAGCCAGAAACTTTCGCCCGCATGCGCCACCTCCTTATCCCCTTAATTCTGCTGATGACCGGCCCCGTCGGGGCCCAGGGGCGGGAGATCGATTACGTCGACCGAATCGACGTGGTCAGGGGGCAGGACCTCCGGGGGCGGCTGATCGGCTACGAGCATGGTGAATCGGCAACCCTCGTCGATCTGGAAGGGGAGCTCCACACGATTGATTGGGAGAACATCAAACAGGTATACTTTCAGTACGATCCGCGGGCTGCCCCCCCACGAAAGGAAGATACCGCGGTAGCGGATACCGCAGCGATCGACCTCCCGGCCAGGAAGTGGCGGCATCTGCTCTCCCTGCGGGCGGGAGGAACCCGGGAGGAGCGTTTCGATGGCTTCGGCCCCTTTCTTGAACCCACCTACAGTTTGGGGGCGAGCTATCACCTGCTGAAAAAGTGGAATCGCCTCCAACTCGGTCCTGGATTGGGCTACGATCTGATGAGCCTCCGTCGACAGGAACGGATACTGGCGGCCACCTTCCTGGGTCGCCTCACCCTGTCCGACTGGCGTATCCGCCCGACCCTGACGCTGGAGGCTGGTATGAACCTACCCCTCGGTAGTGCGTCCTTTACTCTGGACAGGCGGGAGGTAGGGACCCTCATTCACCCTACCCTCGGTGTGGTGCTGGCACCCGCCGCCGGGCAGTGGGGGGAGATCGGCCTCGGCCTGGGTTACCGGATCAGCAGGGTCACGTTGCAAGGGACGAATCTTAACCTGGAAGTTGTCGAGCGCGATATCACCTACCGCCGCCTGACCATTTCCGCCACCGCCGGTTTCTGATTGGACGCTAACGGGGAACGGGAGTTAGTGGCGCGCTGCCTGAGCGGTGACCGCCGCGCCCAGGAGGCCTTCTACCGGAGGTACGCTCCCGCTGCCCTGTCGGTATGCCGGAAGTATGCCAAGGGGGCCGACGATGCGATGGATCTCCTAAATACGGGTATGATGAAAGTCTTCGAAAAATTGGAACAATACCGCTGGGAGGGCAGTCTGGAAGGCTGGATCAAACGGCTCGTTTTTTACTCCGCCATCGATACCTACCGCCGCAACCGCAAGCACCGCCCCACCCTGGAGATCGCCAACTGGGACCAACCCACCGATGATATTATTACCCACCGACTTTACGCCGACGACCTCTGCCGCATGATCGAACTCCTGCCCGAAACGAGCAAGGAGGTGTTCTGGCTTTTCGCCGTGGAGGGCTACAGCCACGCCGAGATCGCCGGCAAGCTGCAGTTCAGCGAGGGCAACAGCCGCTGGCACCTCAGTAAGGCCCGCCAGCTGCTCCGCGATCGCCTGGATCGGCAACCCAATCAATACAACCGTTATGCCGGATAAAACGCCAGATTGGAAAGCGGATGAGGCGTTCTGGGACAACGCCTGGCAGGATATGGAACGTCGACTGGACGGTCGTCGGTCCCGGCCGTGGTGGCTACTCATCCCCCTGCTGCTGCTCGCTATTTGGGCGGGGACGCAGGTGCAATCATCTTCCGAAAAACCATCCAACGAGCCGCAATCTCCGGTACCATCGTCGGTTCCGCCGCCCACCACGACCCCGGCTGACACGACCAATCTTGCCGACAAGATCGCTAAATCAACGGTAAGCTCACAGGGCGATCCCCCTGCTCAGCTGGTCCGTCTGCCACCGATTCAGACTGCTGCATCCGCTACTTTCCGACCTACCGATTCCGTAGCTTCCTCACCACGCCTGCATCCTGCGTCCGCGCCCCAGATCCTACCCACACCCGGGGTGTCCATGTTATCGCGGCTGCCCCTGCTAACCCCCGACTTCCCCCTCCTATCCCTCCGTATCCGCGAGCTACCGAAGGTGGAAGCTGCCGACACCACCACTTTCATATCCTTACCGGAATGGCAACCGAATGTCTTGGCCGGGACCGGTGCGCAAATTCACGCTTCGGACCGGCCGCCCGGGGCGTATCTGGAAGCAGGTGCGGTGTTAATGCGTGGCAAATGGTTTATTCCCCTCCTGTTGCGGTACGATTACGGTCGACGATCGGTGGAATTGGTACCGGAAGAAGCGGCCCAGCTGGAAGCAGATCTGAGTGGAGCGTTCCAAAACCAGTCATTCAGCCGCTATTCAGCGGACGAGTCTGAGTATACTGGTACGCTTCGCCTGCACACCCTAGCGCTTACGGCCGGGCTGGGGCGGCAGATCGGTAAACGGTTCGCTGTCTCGAGCGGTGCCGGAATTGGGTATCTGCTGTCCGGTGAGGTCCCTGGCTTACGGTCGGTTCCGCTGGCCGGGGGCAACTCCGCCGCCTACCAGTTCGATCTGCGCGGATTGCAGTCGACGAACGCCGCAACCGTAACGCCCGGCCTCTCGGTCGGTAACCCGCAGCCGCGCCCCCTGCAGACCGAACTTCGACGGTGGGACCTCACGGGCTGGGGCCGCTTGGAGTATCGTTTCGGCAGCCGGTGGAGCGTGGGAGTGGAGGCTTCCTACCATCTGCGGTCCATTTACCGGGATGATTTATTGCGAGAAGGACGGTCGCGCGTCGCGATTGGGCTTCGGAGGAGGTGGTAAATTTCCTATCTTCGCGGCCCAATTGCACACGGCCCTATGAAAAATGATATAATCGTACCCGTTGTCACCGACGTCGCCGTGGCGGTGGTACCCCGCGAAGATCCGAAGGAAGACCTCTGGGACATCTACCTGATCAACCTGCGGGAGCGCCCGCTGGAGAACGTGCTCATCACCAGTCAGGGCTATGGCAGCATCGACGGGGTCGATAAAACGACCACCGTCCTGCGCTATTTCCACGCCGAGGTGCCCGGGCGGCAGGCACTAAAGATTGAGCCCATTCAACCCAACCTCTTCGCGATCAACAACGAATACTGGGTGAGCTTCAATGAGAATGGGCAGTTACTGGACAAGAAGTTCCGCTTCCCGGCCGGTAGCATCAGGCGGGAAGCCCTGGAGCAAATTCCCGTAATCGAGCGCCCCGGAATCGTTAAGTCGTGAGCCGCCCCGCCCCCAAACGGGTCGCCGAGAGCTTCACCACCATGTCGGAGCTCGTCATGCCCAACGACACCAACCCCCAGGATAACCTCATGGGCGGTAATATGCTGCGGTGGATGGATATCTGCTGCGCCATCTGTGCCGGCAAACACTGTGCCCGCCCGGTGGTGACGGCCAGCGTCGACAACGTCGCCTTCCGCAGTGCCATCAAGAACGGCGAGGTCATCACCCTCGAGGCCAGCGTGACGCGGGCCTTCAATACGAGTATCGAGGTCTACGTCGAAGTATTTGCCGCCACCATGCAGGGCACCCACCCCCGGCGTACGCACCACGCCTACTTCACTTTCGTGGCCCTGGACAAGGACAACGGCTCGCCGGTGCGGGTACCGGAACTCCTGCCCCTGACCGAGATCGAGCAGCAGCGCTACGATGCCGCCCTGCGCCGCCGGGAACTCCGGCTGGTACTGGCCGGCCGCCTCGACCCCAGCGAGGCGAGTGATCTGCAGGAACTCTTCGGCATAAAATCGAAGGCGTGAGGATCGTGACCTATAACGTAAACGGCATCCGCGCCGCCCTCAGAAAGGGCCTGGCCGAGTGGGCCCGGGAAACCGACATCGACGTCCTCTGCCTCCAGGAAACTAAGGCCACCGCCGACCAGGTCGAAATGGGTGAGCTGGAGGCCGCCGGCTTCACCCACGCCGCCTGGCACAGCGCGACGAGCAAGAAGGGCTACAGCGGCGTACTCACCCTCAGTAAGCGGGAGCCGGACCGGGTGGAAGCAGGTTGTCAGCTCGACGTCTACGACTGCGAGGGCCGGGTGATCCGTACCGACTTCGGGGAGTTGACCATCCTCAACTGCTACTTCCCCAATGGCGGGCAAGGCGATCAACGACAGGCCTATAAGTACCGCTTCCTGGATGATTTTCTGGATTTCGTTCAGGCACTGCGCAAGGAGCGGCCCAACCTGCTCGTCGTCGGCGACTACAACATCGCCCACACCCCCATCGACTTGCACGCCCCTAAACGCAACGAGAAAACGACCGGCTTCCTGCCCGAAGAGCGGGAGTGGATGACCAAATGGTTTGCCGAGTCCGGCACGGTGGATGCCTTCCGTCATCTTTACCCCGATCGGGAAGAGGTGTACAGCTGGTGGAGCTACCGGGCCAACGCCCGGAACAACAACAAGGGATGGCGCATTGACTACCAGAGCCTGAGCGCGCAGTGGGCTGATCGCATCCAGGGGGTGGAGCACCTGACCGAGGCCCGCCACTCCGACCACTGCCCTGTTTTGCTCGAACTATCGAATTAACATCGGTTAACTTCAACATCGGATGTCTAAGACATCCGATGTTGTCCCTACCCAGACCCCATGCGCATTTTCCTGGACAACGCCGCCACCACTCCCCTCGACCCGGACGTACTGGCCGCCATGACCGAAGTGATGGCCGACACCTACGGTAACCCCTCCAGCATCCACGCCGAGGGCCGCAAGGCGCGTAGCCTGATCGAGGGCGCACGCAAGACCGTCGCCAATGCGCTCAACTGTAGTATCGGAGAGGTCTTCTTCACCTCCGGCGGCACCGAGGCGAACAATATGTGCCTCAAGAACGCCGTGCGGGACCTGGGTATCCGGCGCATCATCTCCTCCCCCCTTGAGCACCACTGCGTTCTGCACAGCCTGGATAGCATCCGGGAAGGGGGGCAGGCCAGCGTGGAGATGGTCCGCATCGGTGAGCGCGGCCACGTGGACCTGGACAACCTCCGCCAATTGCTGGGCGACAATGACTCCCCCACCCTCGTCAGCCTGATGCACGCCAACAACGAGATCGGCAACCTGCTGGACCTGGAGGCCGTCGCCACTATTTGCGCGGACGCAGGTGCATTGTTTCACTGTGATACGGTGCAAACGATGGGCTACTACCCCTTCGATCTTTCGGCAATGCGGATCAACTTTTTATCCGGATCGGCCCACAAATTTTACGGCCCGAAGGGGGTCGGCTTCGTATACATCAACCGCGACAACATCATCAGGCCCTACCTGGACGGCGGGGCGCAGGAGCGGAACATGCGGGGCGGGACGGAGAACATTTACGGCATCGTTGGGCTGGCCCGGGCGCTGGAGAAGGCGGTAGCGGAGCGGGAGCAGCGGATGGAACAGTTGCGCGACGTAAAGCACTACTTCGTCGAACGGCTGCGGTCATCCATCCCGTCCGTTCAGTTCAATGGCGACCTGAAACGGAGCCACCCCAAGGTGCTGTCGGTCAGCTTCCCCCCCTCCGACCGTGGCGATCTGCTGCTGATGAACCTGGACTTACACGGTATCTCGGCCAGCGGGGGCTCGGCCTGCTCGAGCGGGATCGACGTGGGGAGCCACGTGGTCGGCCACCTGCACCCGGACTCGAAGCGGCACACCATCCGCTTCAGCTTCAGCCACCATAATACGCGGGAGGAGGTGGACCGGGTGGTGGAAAAGCTGGCTGGCATCCTCTGACAATTTGTCAGACCTCCGAGGTCTGACAAATTGTCAGATTTCATTGTCGGCTATTCGTCGAATGAGGGCTTTAATTTTCAATCATTTGGGGGCATTCCCAACGTTCTTATCATCGGTAAAAATGTCAGACCTCGGAGGTCTGTCATTATGTCAGCTTAACTATTCCGTAACGCAGCACTGTTTTGCGCACGCCCGGATGGGTCCTACCTTTAGTGAAAACCCTACCCATGCACCGAAGCCTACTCTTTTTACCTCTCCTCCTGCTCCTTTTCGCCAGTGGTTGTGAAAAGGAGAGCCACCCCATCGCCACGATCCGACTGGAATTGTCCCCCGCGCGGAGCGAGGATTATAGTATCCGTTCCCTCAAATTCAACTCCCTACGCAGTTACGATAGTGAGTCGCAAAACTGGTCGTATGGGAGCATGTATACGGAAATTGACGAACAGAACCAGGGAACGAATGCCAGCGCCGACCGAACTCTGATCTTTGACGAGGAAAACCAGACCGTCACCTTCTACACCTCCCCCACACGCCTGCGGCACCTGGACTTCAACTTTGGGAATGCCGTACTGCAACTACGCGAGACCGGTGAAGAAGTGCGCGTCGGTACCTGCGTGCCGGATTTCATCAGTTTACCCCATTCCCTTGATCTTCAGAACGGGAAGCAATATGACCTGCGGCTCATTTTCGACCCCGGCAACATCCACGTGATCGACGATCGGGCCTACCTGGACTTTGCCGGTAGCATGCTGGTTGCAAATGAAGCGGATTAAAGCAGGCGGATGGCTGACAGATTGGCTGGCAATTTTACGTAGCTTGTCGCCCCACCCTGCTCCCTATGTCATACGAAGTCACCATCGGGCTCGAAGCGCACGTCCAGCTCAGTACCGCCAGTAAGGCCTTCTGCGGCGACCAAAATACCTTCGGAGGGGAACCCAATCTCCACGTCAGCCCCATCAGCCTCGGCTATCCTGGCACCCTGCCGCGGCTGAACGAGGAGCAGGTGAGCGCCGCCGTCCGCCTGGGATTGGCGCTCGACTGCCGCATCAACCGCCGCAGCACCTTCGACCGCAAGAACTACAGTTACGCCGACCTCCCGAAGGGCTACCAGATCACCCAGGACGAACGGCCGATTTGCGTAGGTGGTCGACTCCCCATACAAATCGGCGGGGAGTTCAAACACGTGCAAATCCACCATATTCACATGGAGGAGGATGCCGGAAAGTCCATTCATCGGGATGGGGACGCTTTCAGCCTCGTCGACCTGAACCGCGCCGGCACCCCCCTACTCGAGATCGTTACCGAACCAGACCTGCGCACCGGGGCCGAAGTCGATGCTTTCATGACCGGCCTCCGTCGGCTCGTCCGCTACCTCGGCATCAGCGACGGGAATATGGAGGAGGGCAGCCTGCGCTGCGACGTGAATATCAGCCTGCGACCGGCAGGACAAACCGAACTCGGCACCCGCTGCGAGATCAAGAACATGAA
>CAZKPE010000051.1:0-11777 GCA_964554545.1 uncultured Lewinella sp. | reverse complement strand
AAACTCTGGATCAACCGCGTCCTTCCTTCCCTGACCCAGACTGCACCTGCGTTCGCGCCCAAAGCGATGAACGACTTGTTACAGTTGATCGCCGACGGTACGGTGGCCCCCGCCCAGGCCCTGGCCCGCCTCTTACCCGACCTCCTGGAACGAGCGGGCGATCCGAGACAACGCGCCGAAGAACTCGGACTGATCCAAAACCGGGACACCGACTTCCTGGAAGGGCTGGCCAGAGAGGTTATCGCCGCCAACCCCCAAAAAGTACAGGCATACCGGCGCGGTAAAAAGGGGCTGCTGCAGTTCTTCATGGGCCAGGTCATGCGCCGCAGTAAGGGCAGCGCCGCTCCCCGGGAAACCCAGGAACTGCTGCGCCGGTTACTCGACTAAAGCCCGCCCCCTGACCTACCCCGAATACCGCGAACGCTGGCAGCAGTTCGGCCACCAAAACCTGGATCGGTACGCCGACGGCCAGACCTCCTATGTGGTCGATCTGGCCCCCCAGCGCGCACTGGAAATGTCGGGGGTGGAAACCATGCGGTTGCTTCATCGGCGAATGGGTCACGAAAACCTCCGGCGAGTCCTCGATCCCGACTCACTCTACCCTAGTCCGGTCAGCGACCGCCCCGACGGCAACTGGCTACGCCGCTGTAACACCGTCGGCATAAACGTGCGCACGATCGGCAGCTTCTGGAACGTCCTCAAGTATGCCCTCACCCTGCCCGACCACATTCAGGGGGTGCACCTGCTGCCGATCTGGGAACCCGGGGTGGTGGGCAGCCTCTACGGCATGGCCAGCTGGGAACTGAACCCCGAGTTCCTCTCGCGGGAGGCCGCCTGGATGTTCCCCCGGCTGCGCAGTCTGGACGCCCAGCTGCGGGTCACCGTAAATGTGCTGCACGCCCTCGGTAAATGCGTCGGCATGGACGTTATCCCCCACACCGACCGCTACAGCGAAATGGTGCTGGCTAACCCCGCCTACTTCGAGTGGCTGCGGCGGGATGAGCTGACCATCGTCGACCACCGGGCCGACCTGCACCAGGATGCGGAAGCGGCCATTACCGACTGGTTGAACGCATATTCAACGCAGGGGAACTACCAGGAGGAGACCGTCTTCCGGGACATGGACGAAGGCGAGCGTCTCCAGTTGCTCTTCGGTGACCCGGCCGACCCCAAGCGCCGTCTTGAGCGCCGCGTCAGCCTGGTCAACTGGCTCTACAACCGCGGCCTCGAGCCGGTGCCCGCCACCATGGCCCCCCCCTACCGCGGCCTGGAAGTGGACCCCAGTCCCGCCGCCCTCACCATTGACGGGGCCGGCCGCCGCTGGCGCGATTACCGCATTACCCGACCGACGGCGATGAGCCGGGTATTCGGACCGCTTACGCGCTACAAATTTTACGACCGCAAGAATGATAACAAGGGGTGGGAGATCGACTTCGACCGTCCCCGCCCGGAAGTTTGGGCCTACTTCACTCGTGGCTACGCTAAGATTCAGCGACACTACGGCTTCGATTTTATGCGGGGGGATATGAGCCACGTGCAGATGCGCCCGGCGGGGGTGCCCGAGGACATCGACGACTACTACGACCCTCTGCGGGCCGTCAAGCGCGGCATTGGGCACCGGCAGCCTTCCTTTGCCTACTTCGCCGAAAGCTTCCTATCGAATCCTGATTATATGGCCTACGGAATTGAAGAAGAGCATCTTACGGCGAGTGAGGCGGAAGTTACGTTAGGCAACCTTCAATCACTTGCGCCCGGGGATTCAGACTTTCAGCGAGAGCTCGCACGGTATATCCGGATCGCCCGCGAAAGCGCCGTCACTCCCGCCTTCACCGCCATCACCGGCGATAAGGACGACCCCCGCTTCGACCATTTTCACCACCACGGGGAGGTGGCGCGCATGTTTACGGGTCTATTCCTGCCCGCCCTGCCCCTTTACTACAGTCTGGGTTGGGAGCAACGCGACCGTCACCACCAGCCGGCCCCCAACGAATACTACACTAAGCTCTACGTTTTTCAGGAACAAGATGGTCCCAAGTCGGTGAGCGGCCCCTGGCGGTGGGGGGGCAATCTGGACCTGTTTGCCGCCTTTCAGTCCGTACATCGCTTCGCGGCGGGCAGTCTGTCGCATATGGGCGCGGACGCAGGTGCAATCAAAATCGGAACGGACGGAACGGCGAGCTGGCGACGCACCGATACCTATGGGGACGGGCAGTTTCTCTTCGTAGTCAACTTTAGTTGGGAAGACCGGCTCGTTTCGCTACCCACACCTGTAAACGCCACCACCGCCGATCTGCTCTTCGCCTGGCCGGAAACGGCGTACCACGCGCTTGGTATCCAGAACGAAAATCTCCGCATCGGAGGACTGGGTGGGGGGAGCGTTCGCTGTTACCGGCTGCGGTAACAGCGTAAAAAATCCATTATTCGTCATCCTCCGTAGGCTGATTTTCCAGTACGATCAGGGCCGGGGCCTCGATGTCGTCACGCAAATGATCCAGCAGGTCGTAGCGATCGGTTTCTTCCCGCTCGCGGAGTATAATGAGGTCGGTTGTCTGTAATTCTTGTTCAAGCGCCTCGATCAGGTGATCGGTGCCCGCATGGCGCACGGTCAGGTCGGGGCTACTTATGCCGGCGCGGGCGACGAGGGCGCGGGCCCTGCTTTCGAAATCATCGTCCCAGTGGGATTCTTCCTCAGTTTCCAATAGCAGCAGCAGCAAGGGCCGCCGGCGCGTATCGGCCAGTTCGCGGAGGACGGTAACCAGGCGTAAGCCGAACTGGGCCGGACGGGACAGGGGTAACACCAGCCGGTCCACCCGCTCGATGCCCGCTGGCAGGAGGATGGCCTGGCAGTGATGTTCGCGGGCGTAATTTTCCAGTAGGTCGACCGGATCAGAAGTGTAGGCAAGATCGCTTTCGATATCGGTTTCGGCTACGGGAATGGCGTTAAGCGCTTTATCGAGCCGCTCTTTCGGTCCATCCCCAACCTGCTCCCGGGCCTGCTGCGGACTGGTCTGTTCGGGAATGACCCGGTACCCTAGCACAAAAACTTCGAGACGGGAAAAATTATCGAGGAGATCGAAGGACGGGAGATCGCCCTCGCCCTCCTCATCGATGGCTACCGGGAGAAGGATGTGAGGACGGCGGATCTCCGGCGCGATGTGGGCAGGCTGGGGCCGACCGACCTCCTTGCCCCGATCGTAGAACCAGTACCAGCCGAAGGAGAGCGCGACCGCCCCGGCGCCGATCCCGATGGATAGCGGCTCCATCAGGGCGATCAAGCCAAAACAGGTCAGGGCTCCCATAGCGGGAACGACGGGGAAACCCGGTATCCGGAAGGTCGGCGCGTACCACAGCTCCCGCCGTCGCCGACAGAGAATGAGGGTGATACAGATCAGCCCGTACAGGATCAGGTGCAGGAGGGAAGCGACCTCGGCCAGCACCTCGATCCGCCCGATGAACAGGCAGGCGACCATCGGAATGCCGATGATGAGGAGCGCCACGTGGGGGGTGTTGTACTTGGGGTGTAGTTTGCCCGTCCGCTCGGGTAAGAGGGCATCGCGGCCCAGGGCGTAGACGGTTCGCGAGGCACTTAGGATAGACGCATTGGCACTCGACAGCGTAGCCAGTAAACCGGCGATCAGGATGGCCATCGCTCCGGTAAAGCCGACCAGGTTGCGACCGACCTCCACGGTGGCCGTCTCCCCCATCTCAGCCAGCTTTTCCGCCGGAAACAGACTCGTCGTAACAAAGACCACCAGGGCATAAATGGCCGTAGCCACCACGACGCTTCCCACCAGCGACCGCGGCAGGGTTTTGTAAGGCGTTCTGATCTCTCCGGCAACCGTAGCGATTTGCACGAAGCCGAGAAAAGAGGTGAAGACGAGTGCGGTGGTGGTGAAGATGGCCCCCACTCCCCGCGGAGCAACGGATTCCGGCAGATTGGGAGGACCGGTAACGCCCAGTACCTTCAGCAGTCCGTAGCCGAAGAGCGTCAGTAAAATGATGAGCAGACCGGCAACCACGTAGTTCTGCGCCTGCCCGACCTTCTCGGTCCCCATGAAGTTGAGTAGCAGGAGCAGGATAGCCATGCCCCCGCCCAGCAGGTAGACCGGGAGGGCCAGATCGACATTGAACTCAGCCAGTAATTTGAGCACGTATTCCGCAAAACCGGCCAGGTAAAAGGCGGTGGCGAAGATGAGCCCGATGGTCTGCCCCAGCCCCACCAACGTACCCAGGCGCACGCCCATAACGCGGCTGATGAAGAAGTAGCCCCCTCCACTCTGCGGCATGGCGGTGGCCAGTTCGGCCGTACACAGGGCCACCAGGGCGGCAATACCCCCCGCCAGCACGAAGCTGATCGTTGCCCCGGCACCGGCTTGCCCTCCGGCCAGTCCGGGAAAGACGAATACGCCGGCGCCGACCATGGTGCCTACGCCGATGGCCAGGGCGGGGAGTAGGCCAAGGTTTCGTTCGAGGGTGTTGGTGTGTTCCGGCATGGGGGTACTGCTGCTACCCGGCCCGGAGTAGATTGTTCGGTGGGACTCCTGAAAATGAAACAGCTCAGAGCTGCCCTCCACGTGTAGTGGTCCGATACCATGCCTTATCCTAGCGGACAATAAACCGACTGGCAGTGCCCACCCGGTGCCCCACGATGCGGATCGTGTAGGCTCCTGGACTCAATCCATTCAATCTGATCGGCTGGTGGCGTTGCCCGATCGCAACGTCTATTTGCTCTACCGTCCGTCCGAAGGCATCCATCACGACCAACTGACCGGCGGAAGTACGCTCGGAAAAAGCCACTCGGAAGCTACCGTCATTTGGATTCGGACTCACCTGCAACTCATCGGCCCCGGCATACTTCCCGGAAGTGATCGAAACGACGGGAGAATAGGCGAAGGAACCATCCTCGTCTTCCGTGCGTAGCCGATAGTAGGTCGCGACTGCCGGGTTGGCGTCTAAAAAGGTGTAGGTTCGTTCGATTTGACTAGTACCTGCGGCCCGAACGCTTCCGATGGCCTGGTATTCCTTACCATCTTCGGAACGCTCAATGACAAACCGATCGACCATATCCTCGGTAGCCGTGACCCAGGTAAGTACATTTCCCTCGTCAACACTACGGCCGTTGAAGGAGGTCAGCTCCGCGGGTAGCGCGGCCGACTGACTGGACACGAAGAACTCACTGAAGTCATCGACCGTAACGGTATACTCCCAGGCGGCGGTTCCGTAGTGCTGGCCAGTGGTCGGCAGTTCAATACCTCCGGGATATTTCAGGCTGCAACTGGTACCACTGACCTTGTATACACCGGCGTCCCCGGGTGATTCAATCACTCCGCTATCGACCAGGCGTTGTACTTCCCCATCCATCAGATACAGCTTGACCACGGCCGTTGCCGACCCGGAAAGCGGGTTACTCGGTTTGATGGTGATGTTCCGGTCGGCAAAGGTCAGGCCGGCAGACCGGAGCGGACCGTCGTTGCCGTACACCCGAGCGGTTACCGTACCGAGGTCAGCGGAGGTCTGAATGGCGCACATGATATTGCCGGAGGGCCCCAGAATAGGTACGAAGGAGTCAGCGGCCGAACCGTCTACCAGAGCCGTGGCTTCGATCGAACAGTTCCCGAGGGGCAAGTCGAATACATCGTAGGGGCAGTCCGTACAGGACTGAAAGGTAAAAGACCGGGCGGACGACCAGGTACCGCGAAAATTACCGCACACGGAACGTATGTAGACATCGTAGGTAACCCCCGCGGTGAGCCCACCGGTGAATCCCTCATTCGTCGAAGTCATGGTATAGGTGGGCACGGTGGTCGAGTTAGGTTGACCGCTCCCCTGCTCCAGCGCTACGACCTCGTATGCCGTGGCCACCGAAACAGCCGATATGGACACCTGAATATCTACCCCCGGCGAGGTGGCGACGGTGAAGGTCGAGGGCGTGGCACAGTCGACGTTATTAAAGGTGAAAGGTGTGCTGAACGCACTTGACGGTCCCCCGCACAGCGAGCGGACGTAGATATCGTACGACTGCCCCGTCTGCAAGTTATCCTCAAGTAGTACCGCGGTCGCCCCCAGACCGGTAGTGTAGTCACCCGTGGTGAACGGATCGGGTGCCTCCCCCTCCGGAACCACGTCGACGGTATAGTTGATGGCACCGGGGGCGGCATCCCAGGTCACTACTTTTCGCCCGTCTGACCGCGTGATGAGGTTGACATTCCGCGGTACATTCGTGCAGGGCCTATATGTGTAGCTGACCGGGGCGGACCAGTCGCTGCGTTCGGTATCCGTACACACCAAACGTACGTAAACATCATAGGTCGTACCGCTGGAAAGGCCGCCGGTAAAGCCCTGATTTGCCAAAGTAGTCGTATAGGTAGGTGATGTCGAGGCTACCGGCACCGCGCTTCCCTGGGGCAGGGCCACTATTTCGTAGCTTCCAACGCCGGTCACCGGACTGAATGATACCTCAATATCCACGCCAATACCGGTGGATACGAAAAGATTGGAAGGTACTGCACATTCCGGAGTGAATGATACCGGACCAACCAGCTGGCCGCGCGCACCGTTTCCGCAGTCGACCTGAACGTAGAGATCGTAGGTGGTACCGGGGGCCAAGTCATTTAGATCGAATGAAGTAGCGGTGGGATTTCCAAGGGGCTGAGTCGTCAAGTCGGGGAGTACACCGCTTTCCGAGGCAATGACGAAGTAGCTCGCCGCCCCGGTGGCAGCCGTCCAGTTTAGTTGGGGTTGCCCACCCGACCCGGTCCCGACGCTTAAATCAGTCGCCCTGGCCCCACAACTGTTGTAGGTGTAGCGGGACGGCCCCGCCCAGTCACTCACTTCCCCGTCGGCGCAGTTGGTGCGAACGTAAATGTCGACACTTTGCCCGGGACTTGTATTGTTACTACTGAAGCCGACCGTGGTCTCCGTGGTCGTTAAATCAGCATCATTGAGTACGTTCGGGCGCGGATTGCCGGGGGGTGCCAGGACAATACCGTAGCTGGTGGCGGAAGGTACCGGGTCATAGCTGACCACTACATCCACTCCCGGCACTCCGTAGGTTTCGATATTCGTGGGTGCCGGCGTACACGGGGTGTAGGTAATCTGGACTGGCGTGGACCAGGCCGAACTGGTGCCGCCTGCGCACTGTGCCCGCACATATACATCCCGGGGGGCATTTGGAGGTATGGCGATCAACGCGCCCGTCCCGTTGGTGAACCCCGTTCGGATGGTGTTCGCCGTCACCGCGGTTCCCACGGGCACGACCAGGACATCGTACTGAAATGCGTTAGGGGTGCCGGACCAGAACAGGTTATAGTTCCCCCCGTTCACCCGTTCGAAGGAACTGATCACGGGAAGCGCCGAGCAGTCGGCCGGGGCCGCCGGTCCGGAGATAACGTCATCCATCAGAATGGCATCCTCAGAACCACTAATCACCTGGCCCCGGGCCAGAATACCTACACGGATGGTCTGCCCTATATAGGCGCTCAGGTTTACTTCGATGAGCTCAAAGGCATCCGTGCCGAAGGTGAATGGATTGCCGTTATTCAGCGTCACGGTAAAGTCGCTCGGGGTGACCCCCGCATTCGTGGCCACCTTCAGCGTAAGGGTTTCCGTGCGGTTGTTGGTAGCGGCCCTGGCATACAGACTGAAACGGTCATTCACGCCGGATTGCACCCTTATCATCGGACTGATCAGCCAGTCATTCAACGGTTGGCCGGACGGTATAGCTAACGCAACTCGCGTTCCGGTACGCGCCAACGACGCATTGGAAGTAAACCCCCAATCGTCCGAGCTACCGGGGATCACGGCCCAGCCCGGTACGGAAAAGCCTCCATTGCTCTCTACCTCGAAGGACTCGGTGAATTGAGCCTCTATGCAACCGTGGTTAACCGCAAAGAAAATGACAAAAATTATGAGAAATTTCTGAATGAGTGTAAAATTGTTCATAGTAGTCGATTGTAGCCGAGAGGCAATACCCCCCGGCGTTGATGATAAACTAGGTCGTACCGCTCACGGGGTCCGCGGGTTGCGGCGATAAGCTTGCTCGATAAGCATCCTCATTATAGAGCAGGATGCTCTGCGTGATTATACCGTCGATGAAGTCCAGGAACACGATATTCGGTTTACCTAGCTTGTGTAGGGAAATTTGCTCGTGGAGGAAGTCGGGCAAGTGGCCGTTAGCTTCGTTGGCAAGCGCTTTAACGGAATCCCCCTTTAACGCATCCGGCGTAAGGGTCCAAGAGAGCAGAAACAGGTAGCCCATCCCCTCCCCTCCGTATTCTTCCCACTTAGCTAGTTGATTTTGCGCCATTTGCTCGTAGTCCCTCGTATCGGCGTAGCGATCATACACGGTCAGATTGTTGCCCGTCGTCGCCTTAGTTCCTTCAATGTACTTGAAGCGACCAGCCGCGGTGTCCGTATGACCGCCGTAGTTCATGGTCACTATTAGCTTCCCCCTCACTAAATCCAGTTCCAGCGAAGCCAGGTTAACGTCAGGATTATCATCGGTATAGAGTACATCGGCGTAACCTGCCAGCAGTGCATCGATGAGCTCTTCCGTCTCCGCGGCGTGGTGAGAGCCGTAGTTTCGAATGTCGGTAAGTTTGAAAATGGCCGCCTCACTCGGGTTATCGGATAAAAAATCACGGGTTTGGTCCAGTATGCTAATTAGGCTCTGCCCGTTACAGCCCCATCTATTTGTCCGGTGGTAAGTGACCAACTCCCCGTGGTCGAAGTCGATGCGCAGGTCGAAGTAGCGGGAACCATATTCGAGCTGCTGCCCGATGCCGACGGCCTGCGTTTGTGTACTCGGTTCAGCCAGTTTGGGTGGGGCACAGTGGTGTAGTTCAGACATCCCGGCATCGTGGCTTCCCGGCATCATCAGGCAGTCCAGGCGCGTCGAGCCGTCGATCCGGCCCATCCAGTCCCAGGTAGCTACTACGGTCACCGGGTGCAGATCGACCGTATTCACTCCGTTTCCGCCCCGCGAAAAGCAGAAGGAAATGCTGGACCCAATCTCGTCTTCCCCTTCGGCGAGCACCCGGTTGTCGTGAATATTGACGCACTGCTTTCCGCCAAACCACCAATTGTTACTCAGTCCGCTACGCCCCTGCGCCAGTCCGACGTCCGTAAAGCTGAATGTTTTGCTGCCCCCACCTAGTATGCCGCCCGTAAGGGTCAGCCGCAGCGTTCCCAGTAGGGCGAAGTTCAGGGTACCGGCCGGGTGGTCGAAGGTCGTTTGCTGGGCCTCCAGCGTAGCGTTCCACCAATTCGCGGGCTTCGCCGACCCCTTGCGGCCTATCCGAAACGAGAGCTCATTTTGGACCAGCGGGACCTCCAACCCGTTGTAAATGCATCCATCCGGGTCCTGTCCGTCGGTTACGGAAAAGTCGGTTATGGTGTACGATCCTTCGAGTATGGCATAGCCTTCCAGGGAGGCCAGTTCGATACGGTTGTCGTGATAGGTCATTAGGCGCATGCGGTTTGTTCGTCCGCAAAGTCCGCCCTATTCTACCGGTTACGGGAAAACATTCAGTAGTCTGACCTATTCTTCCAGGGAACGGGGCAAAAACACCAGGGAAGGAAAGGGGGCGGCGGCGCGCAGGTGCCGGGAAAACAAAGCACCTCAGGGTAACATTATAAATTCACGAACTCACCAAACTGCCTCTCAGATGGGTGCCCAAGCCATAGAAGACCGCCACTACACTTACGAGGAATACATCGAACTGCTGCAAGCCAGCGAGTTTAAGATCGAATACCTCGATGGGAAGATCAGGATGATGTCGGGGGCTTCTCAGGCTCACGTCGACATCCGGGATACATTACAAGGTGAATTGTACAAGCGTAAAGCGGGGTGCCAAGTGAAGGGCAGTGACCAGGCCGTCTTTATCCGGTCTTCCAACAAATACTACTTCCCCGATCTGACCGTCGTTTGTGGCAAGGAACCCACCTACACCCCCAGCAAGATTTCCCAGCTGACCAACCCCACCCTCATCGTCGAGGTGCTGTCTGATTCGACCGAGGTCATCGACCGCAGTGAAAAGTTCCATGCCTATTTCAGCATCCCCGAATTTATGGAATACGTGCTGGTTGACTCCCGAACCCGCCGTATCGACACCTTTTACCGGCAGGCTGCGAATACCTGGTCGATGCGCTCCTACTACCGCCCGGACGACCAGGTGGAGTTCCAATCGATGAACCTGACCCTCCCCCTCCACCTGATCTACCAAGAAGTAAGTCTTTAATGCCCTACCGCCGCCTCCGTCTCCTGCTCGGCGACCAGCTCAACGAATGCCACTCCTGGTTCGCCGAAACGAATGAGGATACGGTATACTGCCTCTTCGAAACCCACTCCGAGGCCACCTACTGCCGCCACCACATTCAGAAGATCACGGGCTTCTTCCTGGCCATGCGCGCCTTCGCCGACCGGCTGCGGGACCTGGGCCACAAGGTCAAGTACCGCACGCTAGATGACACCCGGGCCGCCGGACTGGAATCCATCACCGATTGCGTAGATCATTACGGCCGCGAGTTCGGGGTAGAAACTTTCGAATACCAGCTACCGGATGAGTATCGGCTGGACCAGGAGTTGAGGGCATACGCGGAAAAAGTCGGCGGAGTAGCCTACGATACGGAGCACTTCATGTCGGCCCGCACCGACCTGGCGACCATCTTCCAGGGTAAGAAGACCTACCTGATGGAAACCTTCTACCGCGAGATGCGCCGCCGCCACGACATACTGATGGACCCCAGCGGCGAACCGGTGACCGGACAGTGGAACTACGATCAGGAAAATCGCGGTGCCCTGCCCGACGACATCAGCTTTCCCCGGGCCAGTGTGTATGAGCGGGACGCTACGGAGATCGTCGCCATGATCGAGCGTCATGGTATTCAGACCATGGGTCGGATGGAGAACAACACCTTTACTTACCCCATCACCCGGCAGGAATGCCTCCACGCCCTGGTGGACTTCTGCACCAACCGCCTCCCCTTCTTCGGCACCTACCAGGACGCGATGACCGTCCGCCATCCCCTCCTCTACCACGCCAACCTGAGCTTCGCCATGAATACGAAGCTCATCTCCCCCCGCGAGGTGATTGACGCGGCGGTGGCGGCCTGGCGGGAAGATCCCAATCGCATCAGCTTTAACCAAGTGGAGGGCTTCGTCCGTCAGATCATCGGCTGGCGGGAATATATGCGGGGAGTGTACTGGGCGCAAATGCCCGGACTAGCCGAGAAGAACGCCCTCGACCACCAAGCCAGGCTCCCCGGCTGGTACTGGACGGGGGATACGAAAATGAACTGCCTCGCTCATGCCGTCAACCAAAGCCTCGACCTCGCCTACGCCCACCACATCCAGCGGCTGATGGTCACGGGCAACTTCGCCCTCGTGCTCGGCGCCCACCCGGATGCCGTCGATGCCTGGTACCTGGGCGTCTACATCGACGCCATCGAGTGGGTCGAGATCACCAATACCCGCGGCATGAGCCAGCGCGCCGACGGCGGACTCATCGCCACCAAACCATACTGCAGTAGCGCCAATTACATCAACAAGATGAGCGACTACTGCAAGTCCTGCCACTACGACCACAAAAAGCGCACCGGCGAAACCGCCTGCCCCTTCAACAGCCTCTATTGGGACTTTCTCGACCGCCACCGCGAAACCTTCAAGAGCAATTTCCGCATGGGCTTCATGTACAAAACCTGGGACAAAAAAGGAGGGGAGGAGAAAGCGGCCATCCTGGAACGGGCCGCCTGGGTGAAGGCGCATGCGGAGGAGCTTT
>CAZKPE010000050.1:17332-19883 GCA_964554545.1 uncultured Lewinella sp. | reverse complement strand
AACACCCACCCCCCCGCATTGCATGTACGGCTACCATGGCCGCTTGATTATTGACGGGTACGCCCCGACACCCCCCAGCAAAGGCGCAACGGAAATTTGGCGGGGGAAGTGAAGTTGCGGGTAACTTACAATTGACGGGTAGCGCACTTATCTGGTAGGTTTTACGCAATTGAGCATATTTATCAGGTACCACCTTCTCTTGCATACTATTCCAAATCATCCAGCGGACTGCTGATGCGGCGGCGCTCGGCGGAGGAAACGTGGGTGTAGCGCTCGGTGGTGCGGCTGCTGGCATGACCGAGTAGCTCCTGGATGTGGCGCAGACTCGTACCCCGCTCCAGCAAGTGCGTCGCGTAGCTGTGGCGAAGGGTGTGGACGGTCGCCTGCGGATTAACCCCACTCCGCACAACGGCCCGCTTCAAAATGGCCTGCACGCTGCGAACGGAATAAGCCCCGCCGGTCTGCCCCTCGAAGAGCCAGTAGGTGGGGGCGTACCGTCGCTTGTATTCTTCCAGGTCGTGGAGTAAGGATTTGGGCAGGGTGGTATAGCGATCTTTTTTCCCCTTCCCCCCGTATACGAAGATCTGTAGCCGGTCTACGTGAACGTCGTCGATACGTAGGTGACAAACTTCGCTCAAACGCAAGCCACCCCCGTAGATGGTTTTCAGGATGCAGCGGTGCTTGATGTTATCCACCACGGCGAATAACCGGCGTACTTCGTCGGTACTCAGTACCTGAGGGAGTTTGCTGGCCTTCCGTGGTCGTAGGTCAATGACGATCTTATCCCGACCCTCTACGTGTTCCAGCCAGAATTTGACGCTGTTCAACAACTGGTTCTGCGTCGCCTCGGCGTAGTTGCCCCGCTTCACGCGTTTTAGCAGGTAGTCCTTAATCGTAGATGCTCCAACATCTTCGGCACGAAGCGCCGGATGAGCCAGAAAGAATGCTTTGAGGTGGGTCAGGTAAGACTTAACCGTACGCCAGGAGTATCGCCGTACCCGCAGCAGTTCCTCCGTCTGGTGCAAGGTCTTCATCCAGTAGGATGTTAACTGCTCGGGCTTGACCTCCACCGGCTTTACTTCGGGAACGGTCGGCTTGGGGGCGGGCCGGGTTCCGGATTGAGTAGCCTCTCCCCGGGCCCGTAGTTCGAAGGTCCACTCAAATGCCTGATGCCCGAACAACTGCTTGAGCGTATTCAGGGTTTCCGGTCTGGCGGGGACGGTCCAGTCCTTACGCGCCGGATCGTACCGGACCTCCAGCTTTTCCCGGCAGCGCTGGTGAAAATTTTGAAAAAATCCCTTCGGCCGGAAGACATAGTAAGCAGTGGAACCACTGGTTACTTTTTGGATCAAGATGGGTTGCATGACACGTTTTCCCGCAAGAACGGCGGTCTCAATCCCAATCAGCAAGCTTTATCCGTATACTTTCGTTTTTATACGAATTTATATGCTTGCAGTTGGCATGGCTTCGCCCTCCTGTACGTCGCACCGCTTTGCCAACAAATCGTCAAGCATGCGGAAGCCGTATCCCGCTTCAATATACTAGGACGAAGACTTTTCTACTATGCAAGAAGACCTAATTTACCGGTAACCCCGTCGGTGGCTACCAAAAGTTTCCCGCTCTCTTTGCACCTGCGCCCGCGCCCCCGTTGAACTCTCACCCGCCACCACCGGTACCCATTGCACCCCAAATTGCTACACCCTATGCGCGTTCTCGTTCTCTTCCTCCTGCTTTACAGCCTGTCTGGTTGCGGACGTTACCAAGCCAATGATAGCTACGACCCGACTACTGCCGACCGCAGTCCGAATGAACTGAGCGTGGCCTTTTTACAAGCGCTTAAAAGTGGAAATGATGCGGACCCCCTGGTTGACGAAATTGCCACCCTCGACCCGAATAACCTAGCCGCCGCCCTCCGGACCAAAGAGGAAAAATTAGCCTTCTGGGTCAATATGTACAATGGCATGGTACAGTATCTGCTGACCGAGCGCCCTGAACTCTACGCTAACCGCAGCGAGTTCTTCAAGACGCCGCGCTTTACGGTAGCCGGACACGAACTGAGCCCGAACAACATGGAGCATGAGATCATCCGGGGGGGCGAAAACCGCTTTGGCCTGGGCTTCATTCCCCAGTTCTTCCCCGATAAGTTCGCCCGCACCTTCCACGTCGACGGGGGCGATGCCCGCATCCACTTCGCGCTCAACTGCGGCGCCAGTGATTGCCCGCCCGTAGCGATCTACCGCCCGGAAACTTACAACGAGCAGATCGACCGCCGCGTCAGGCAGTACCTGGCCGAGCACAGTACGTTTGAGGGGGAGGGCAAAGACCGTAGATTGGTCACCTCTCCCCTATTCAATTGGTTCCGGGGCGATTTTCGGAGCTACGATGGGGTCGACGATTTCCTGGTCACCTACGACATCCTCAAACCCGAAGAAAAGAACATCGACCGCGATTACGAAAACTACGACTGGACCCTGGAAACCGGCATCTGGGCCGAGGAATAGGGCGCGGACGCAGGTGCAAGCATTACCGCAAACATGAAACTGGCCGACAA
>CAZKPE010000050.1:0-17232 GCA_964554545.1 uncultured Lewinella sp. | reverse complement strand
AATAGGGCGCGGACGCAGGTGCAAGCATTACCGCAAACATGAAACTGGCCGACAATTTACTCGATAGCTACCGCAAGCAGTTTGCCTATTACCGCCACCTGGGGCAGGCCACGATCGATCAACTCAGCGACGAGGAACTTCACCGTGACGACGAGGCCGGTAGTAATAGCGTGGCCGTGATCGTCAAACACCTGGTCGGCAACATGCGGAGCCGGTGGACCGACTTCCTGACCACCGACGGGGAAAAACCGTGGCGGGCCCGCGACGAGGAGTTCGTCGACGATTTTGACGACCGGCCCGCCCTGCAAGCAGCCTGGAATAGCGGTTGGGAGGTACTGGAAGACGTACTGGCTACCCTGAAGCCGGAGGAACTGACTAGTATCATCTACATCCGCAACGAGGGGCATACGGTAGCCGAAGCGATCAATCGCCAGCTAGCGCACTATAGCTACCACGTAGGGCAGATCGTCCTACTGGGGAAGCAGCTACGCGGATCGGAATGGAAGAGCCTGTCCATTCCGCGGGGCGATTCGGAGCGGTATAACCGTAAGATGTTCGGGGAAGAGAGGGGGCGCCGGCACTTTACGGACGACTGGCTACCGGAACGGAAAAGCTAGATCGGCTCGAAGAATTCGATCTGTACGGTATCCTCTACCTGGATGCCCAGCAGGGTGGCGGCTTTCCCCAGGTTGACCGCGATCTCCAGCTGGTCGTCGGAGTCGAAGCGGCAAAGGGCCTCCCCCTCCGGCACATCGTGGTAGTCGAAGCTGAGTCCGTCCAGGGGGGCCATCCGCTTGACGAGCAACTGAAAACCACGGCCGCGGCCGACCTCCTCGAACAGCGAACGACTGATATTGGTGGATACGTTCTCGAAGCGATCGACAAAGACCGCCGAGCCGCGGATGTAATTAGGACCGATCACGGGCTGAAAGGCCAGTCGTTCCGTAAAGCGAGTGGTTTGCTGACCGATCTCGTCGAAGGGCTCCTGCTCGCATAGATGAGCGACCGCGCCCGCGTAAATCTCGGGGAGGGCGGCATCCGTTGCGTAGCCGTCCAGTACATAGGTTTTCTCCGGAATTCGGCCGAAGAGAAGGGAGAACAGTCCGTTGTCGGGAGCAATAAAGTAGTGACCTTCCACGGTGGTAGCGAGGAAACGCCCGCGAGGTTGGTAGTAGTCGTAAACGCTCAGCAGGTGAATGGTACCGGTGGGAAAATGGGCCCAGCATTTGGTAAAAATGAAGGCCGCGCGCACGATATCGTAGGTCGGAGTGGCGTGGCTGATATCGACGATCTCCAGGCCGGGTACCGCGGATAGCAGGTGAGCCTTCAGCCGGGGGAGGTGAAAGTCGTCGGTACCGAAATCGGTAGTCAGGGTCAGTAACGGGGGGCGGGTGGCCACTCGGTGGGGTTTGTGCAAAGAAAGACCATGTTGGGCAATTGCGGCGTTCACTACCCGCCCGGTAGGGTCGAACATCCTCCGCCCGGCTTTCGGTTCTATTCCGTGACTTGCCGGCTGTTCCGGCACTTACATTCCTCTTATGCAACAAGTCCCCGGTTATCTTCTCTGTGTTGTTCTGGTGGTTTTCCTTGCACCTGCGTCCGCGCAAATTGAATTGGAGCAGGGCAATTTGGAGGTGCTTACCGACGATCACCCGATCTATTCCCGCCCGGGGGTACGCTACCGGAGCCAGAGCAGGGGGGTGAGCATCCGCTACGAGGTGCAGCCGACCTTCGATTGGTCGGGCGGGGATGGGCTGGTCGGCGGCGATCAAGCGGTGACGCAACTGGAGCAGTTCACCTTCAAGTTCAAGATCCCGCTGATGAACAAGCCGCGGACCAAGATGCTCTTGGGCTACGAATGGGATACCGAGAAGTACTACTTCGACGACCCGTACCGGGGGTTCGAGACGACGCAGACGCTCTTTCAACTGCTGGATGAGCGGCGGCTGAAGGCGAACAAGCTGTCGGCCTACTTCACCCATAGCTGGAACGAGCGATTCTACTCCTCGGGGCGGTTCCGCATGTCACTGAACGGGGACTATCAGGGGCTGATCAACTTCGATGACATCTATCGCACATACAGTGCCGCCGCCGTATATGGGAAGAAAGTGGACGCGGATACGGAATGGGCGGTGGGGCTGACCTTCAGTCACAACAAGGCGCGGAGTATCGCCCTGCCCTTCTTCGTGTACAACCGCACCTTCAACGAGCGTTGGGGCATCCAGACGGCGCTACCGGGACAGGCCTATCTGCGGCGGAACGTAGGGCGGAAAATGGTCAATACCTTCCTGCTGGGGGCTACTTTCGACAGCCGCTACTACGCCATCAATACGGGCAGCCGGGGGGGCTTCGAGGAACTGGGGCAGTACTTTTTGCGGAACAACGGGATTCGGAGCATGCTGCAGTACGAGCATAATCTGGGCCCCTGGGTGTGGGCCTTCGGGCAGGCGGGCTACTTTTTTCCGGTGCAGACGCGGTTCAATCCGGAGGAGGATATCGATCTGGACATTATGACGGAAGCGAGTGGGCGGCCGTTCTTTCGGGTGGGGGTGTTTTTGGCGCCGCCGAAGGAGATGATTAAGTGAGGTGTGGGAAGCTCCGCTTTGGGGGAAGGGGGCACCGCCGATTTAACGCGGATTGCTGTGCGGATTTGCTCACTTCGCTCGTTTTTCACCACGGATTAGGCACGGATTTGGGCACGGATTTGCGCGGATTGGTTGAATGACGAGACCCCGCCGGCGGGGGCCGGTGGGGTCTCGTAAAAATCAGGGTCGGTCAGACGGAATGTCTATTCGAGGGTCACCATGCGGGCGGTGACGCCATCGTCTAAGCGGAGGCGGACGATGTACTGTCCGCGGGGCAGGTTACCGCGGTCGACCTGGATGGAGGACTGCTCCAGGCCGGTCATCTGGCGGACGTTGCGGCCGTTGATGTCGAAGAGGTCCAGTTGGCGGATACGGAGGGTTTCGGCGACGCGCACCGTGAAACCCATGTCTCCGGCGGGGTTGGGGAAGAGGTCTAGGGCTACGGAGGCGGGGGTAATGAGGTCGGTGCTGGTGGTGGTACCTAAGTTTAGGGCCACGAATGCGCGGGGAATGAAGTAAGCAATCATCGTATCGATGGTCCGCTTGGCAGCAGCCGGATTATCGAAGTTTGGATTGAGTGTTTTCTCAGTGCCAATGATAAGATCGGCGTTCAGGTTGGCCCCTGTTTCATTAATGGCCGCGATAGTTGCGCGTGCGACAGTCTCGTTGCCCCAGTTCCAGTGCCCACCGTCCCCGATGAATGGGAAGAGGTTGTCGTAGCTCAGGGGTAGGTTGGTAGTGTCGAGGTCCATGGTTTGGTACATGGCGTTCAACTCGTTGAGCGAAATGGACAGATCGGAGAACTTGTCATTGAGTGGTCCGTCGTTGACGTCCTCAAATTCATCATTAATGCCCTCCCGATTTACGATACGGGTGACCGCATAAGCGCCTCCTACATTGTTGATGACCGTACTGCCGGTAGTAGGAACGATAACCGCTCCGATGTTGAAGGGGGCAAACGGGTCTTCCACACGGTGAAAGCCGACGAATGCATCCGTATTATTGGGGCCGCTTTCAATCCACATCGTATCACCAATGGCACCACCAGCGTTGACAGTAAGCGCCACATCGTCGGAATAATCGGGACTATTTACCTTATTTAGTGCAGCTACAGTAGTTCCCTGGGGGTTTCCGTCGCGTGCTTCCTGGATAAGTAACTGTGGGTTGGGTTGGTTATCGTAGAACTGCAAGTTTTGCTCGATCTCGGCAATGGAATCGAGGAAGGCATGCGTAAGGGTTACATAACCGCCCGTCCCGAAGCCCCAGAACGCGATCTTATCCCCGTCAATGCCGTAAGGGTTATCCTCTTCAGCAATGGTTTTGCGTAGGTATCGCGCCAAAGCTTTGGCATCCTGTCCTCCCCGATAGGCTGCCCGAAGCAACGTTTCGGTTTGCACGATCTGATCCGTAGCGGTGGGTAGCCACCCTTGACGATATTCGGCTACCATAGTTACATAACCCCGTGCGGCGAGCTGGCGGGCCAGGTAGACATTAGCAGAGTCTCGTTTGGCACCGTAGACTCCCTGGTTGATGTAGGGGGGCAGGAAGTTGCCGGTTGGGAATATGGCGACTACCGGGCGGTTTTCCGCCGTATCGTTCATGGGTAGATAGACGTCTATGGTCAGGGCCGTATCCCGGGGCTCACCGCTCAGAATAGTGGTGTTGGTAGCGAAGGTGTCTACCATGACGGGCATCACTTCGAATTGGGTTTCGATGTAGCGTCCGTCATCCTCCTGGGCGCGCAGGACGGGCAGGCTGATGAGCGCCATCAGGGCGAATAGGGTAAATCTTCTGTTCATGTCGATTGATTTGAGCAAAAATGAGGCTACCTGCGATCAAGGTTATAGGTAGCAGATATATAGGCTAGCCGCCCTATACGGGGACCGCCGTACACTTGAAAAACTTCGTTGTTTAATAGGTTCGAGGCTCCGAGTTTAAAAGTCGTGTTTAAGCGGGGTACGCCAAAATTTACCTGGGCATCCAGCAGACCGTAAGCCTCGATGAGGCCAGTAAACTGAGGGGAACCCTCAAAAATAAATCCGTCCACCCACTTATAGGTTACGTTGAAACCGAAGGAGGGAATACCATCTCCGAGAAACCGCAGGGGAACATCGCGGCCGGCTACTCCGATGTTGTACTTGTGCTCCGGCGTATTAAAGGCGGGAATGATGGGATCTTCGGTAACGCTGTTCAGGCGGTTGAAGCTGTAGTTCCCGTTGAGGGTAAAGTAATCGCCGAAATAGTAGTTGCCACCGATACTGAAGCCCTGAGTCGTAACCCGATCACGGGCGTTGGCACTCACCCGATACGGCTGGGCAGCAGTGATATTAGCACCGGCGATGGAAGCGTCCACCCCGATATTGAAACCGATAAAATCAGTATAGAAGCTATAGTAGTAGGTTGCGTCTAGGTAGAGCTTATCCCAAAGGGTCGTCCGCAGTCCTGCTTCTAAGGTCCGAACGCGCTCGGGGCGGATGGGGGGCACATCGAAATACTCCAGGGTGTCCTGAATTCCAGAATTGGCAAAGTCCGTAAGACTCTCTACCGTCACCAAGTCCTGAACGCCGTCGATGTTTCCTAGTAGGATAGCACGCCCGACGTTGTAATTTAGGAACTGATCGTTCAGGGTTGGGTTACGAAGCGCCGAGGAAAAACTTACCCGGGCCGTCGTGATATCGGTAGGCGTGTAGACCAGGCTGGCGGCGGGGCTCAGATTGAGGTTGAAGTTCTGGTGGCGGTCGGCCCGGAGGCTAGCGCTGACCTTGAAGCGGTTGTCCAGACTAAGGCTTCCTCCCCCGTAGGCACCTACTTCCCAAGTGTCGATGTTGCGCCCGGCGGTATCCAGCAGGATGGTTCCGTTTGAATTGGGGGTGTATAACCGGCCGTTTCCACCAAAGGTGAGATCAAGCCGGGTTTGCTCATTGGGCTCCCAGACCCCGGGCAGTTGCTTTTCTCCGTGGAGGTGGTATAAAGCACTACGATCGAAAAACTGGGTGCCGCCCTCGGTAACCGGAGTGGAGACGATGCTGTCAAAGGCCTGATTGAACCGTTCGGTCCCGACCTCATAAAAATCATTCGTGCCTACCGCCCGAGCTCGCTGGGCAGTAGCCCGAGCATCGGCGTGATACTGCTCTAGCAAAGCCTCCCCCTCGGGCGATGCGAGAAACTCGGCGCGAAGTCGATCTTGTTCTCCCAACGTACACTGGCGGGGAAAACAGTTCGGAAAATTCTCGTTCCCGTTCAATTGGGGTACGACCGTATTTTGCCAATACGTCCGATAGTCGGTTGCCCACTGTCTGTCCGTTTTGTGGAGATCCTGCAGCCGAAGGGCGGTGAAATATGGATCGTAGCTGTCTCCGGCATCTTCATGGGTGACGTAGAAGCGGAGAAAAAAATCATCCCGGTTACGTAGTTCTAACCGGTGTTGAAAGAATTCAATATTACGCAGGCTGAAGCGATTATCGCCCTGATAGACCGTCGTACCGGTGCTGTAGTTAGTAGCCACCAGTAGTTCGGTGCTTTCCAGCGTTTTTTCGGGATTAAGCCGAAAGTGTACAGCCGCGCCAGCCTTCAGATTCTCGCTGTCGTAATCTACCAGATCGAGTTCCTCATACCCCTGTCGGCGTATGCGCCCCAAACCGGGGAAAAGACGACTAGCCGAAAAATCAAACAGCCGATTGGCCTCATCCCCGTATACATTCACCGCATCATACCCGCCCGGATTATCCCGTGTCAGCTCCGTATCAAACACCGGATCATAATTATCCGCCACCCAATCATCCGCCCGGAAGCCGAATAGGTTGAGCTTGTAGGCCATCCAGGGCTGGCCGTCCCTGTTCTCGATGGCGTCGGCCCAGCGAATGCCCCCCTCGATGAGGTTACGCTCGGCAACCTTGATCTGTGCACTCAGGCCCTGCTGGAGAAAGGGGTCCTTAGTTTCCAGGGCGATGACGCCGTTGAAAGCGTTGGGGCCGTAGAAGGCCGAGCTGGCCCCGACGATCAGGTTGACGCGGTTGACGTCCAGCTCGGAGGCCCCGAGGAAGTTGCCGAGGGAGAAGTTGAGGCCAGGACTCTGGTTGTCCACCCCATCGATGATCTGCAAGGAGCGGACCGGGTTCGTGCTATTGAAGCCCCGGGTGTTGATGATCTTGAAACCCAGGCTTGCGGCGGTGAGGTCGACGTCCTTGAGGCTGCCCAGTCCGTCGTAAAAGTTGGCGGCGGCCGTTTCCCGGATGGCGATGGCATCCATGGTTTCTACGGTCAGGGCGGCCTGTCGCTGTTTCTCACTGATGCGACGGCCGCGTACTTCCACGACCTCGGTGGTGACGGCGTCGTCTCCCAGACGAATGTCCAATTGCTGGTCGGCGGTGGTCACTTCCACCTCGGTGGGGGCATATCCGATGTAGGAAAACTGGAGAACGACGGGCAGGCCGGAGACGGTGAGGTCCCAGTTGCCATCGATGTCGGTGACCGTGCCGGTGGTGGTTCCCTTAGCCAGCACACTGGCCCCGATGAGGGGGTCGCCGGTGGCGCCGTCCAGGATCGTACCGCGAAGGTTTACCTGGGCCGAGAGCACACCGGAGAGCGCCACCCAGCAGGTGACGAGAAAAAGGGAAAGCCGCATATGGTAGGGCGATTGACTAAGGCTGCACGATCTAAAAAACCGGGAGGCACGGGGGCATCCGGCCGGCAAAATAGGCATTTTTCGTTTCCCCCGAATGATTGCACCCGCGTCCGCGCCCCCTTCTGGCGTAACGCGGCCCCCACGTGGGAGGGAAAAGGCCACCCGAAAAGCTTACCTTTGCGCGTCTTTGCGCATGGAAAAGTTCAAACAACAGATCGACCCCGACCGCCTGCCGCGCCACATCGGCGTGATCATGGACGGCAACGGACGGTGGGCCAAGGGCAAGGGCAAACCCCGCGTCTTCGGTCACCACAGCGCCGTGGAGTCGGTACGCGCCACCGTCGAGGCCTGTGCGGAATTGGGCGTGGGCTACCTCACGCTGTACGCCTTCAGTACCGAGAACTGGCACCGCCCGGAGATGGAGGTCGGTGCCCTGATGCAGTTGCTGGTGGACACCATCGGTAGCGAGATGGACATGATGCTGGATAACGGCATCCGGCTCGCCACCATCGGAGACACCGCCGGACTGCCCCCGGCCACCCGGGAGGCACTGGCCTTCGGGATCGAGCAAACCAGGCGCGGTGAGGGGATGACCCTGATCCTGGCCCTGAACTATAGCGGAAAATGGGATATCTCGCGGGCCACCCGCCAACTCGCCCACGAAGTGCAAGCCGGCCGACTGGACCCTGAGTTGATGGACGAGCGGGCGATCGCGGCCCGCTTAAGCACCCACGACTACCCCGACCCGGAGCTGATCATCCGGACCAGCGGGGAGCACCGGCTGAGTAACTTCTTTTTGTGGCAGGCGGCGTACAGCGAGTTTTACTTCAGCCCCGTATTCTGGCCGGAGTTCCGCAAACCCGACCTCTACGCGGCCATCGTCGACTTCCAGCACCGGGAGCGGCGCTTTGGCAAAACCAGTGAACAAGTGAACCGGATAACCAACCCCTAGGCGGCCGACGTCCTCCTTTCATCCGACGGCCGGTAGCCCCGCCGGCAAACAGAAACTAGTATGAGCTTACGTGTACTTCTTTTTGGCCTGTGGTGCCTGTGCGGACTTCCGCTGCTGCACGCCCAGACCGACTCCCTGGACCTCCCCGTTTTCGACTACTCCGACCCCCAGGAATACGAGATCGGGGGCATCAAGATACAGGGGGCCTTCTTCGCCGAAGAGGATGCGATAATCGGGGTGACGGGGCTGCGGGTCGGGCAGGATATCCGGATACCGGGGCCGGACATTCCGCGGGCAATCAAGAATCTGTGGCGGCTGCGGCTGTTCACCAACGTATCCATCGAGGAGGAGAAAACCATCGGGGACGTCATCTTCCTCATCGTGCGGGTGGAAGAGCGGCCCCGCTTTCTGCGGCACAGTTTCACGGGGGCCAAGCAGAGCCGGCACGACGACCTGAACGAGGAGGTCAATAAATACATCGTGCGGGGCGGCATCGTGACCGAGGACGCCAAGGTGAACGCCGCCGAGGCCATCCGCAACTACTACGTGGAGAAGGGCTACCTGGACGCCACCGTATCGGTGGATGAGATCGCCGACAGCAGCCGGGCCAACTCGGTGCGGCTACTTTTCGACATCGACCGGAACGAGCGGATCAAGATCGCCGAGATCAACTTCATCGGCAACGAGCAGGTGAAGGAGAAGAAGCTGCAAAAGCAGATGAAGGAGACCAACGAGAAGCGCAAGATCTTCAAAGGGTCCAAATTTCAACCTAAGCTCTACGAGGAGGATAAGGACGCGGTGGTCGCCTACTACAATACGCTCGGCTACCGGGATGCGCGCATCCTGGGGGATAGCATCTACCGCAATGAGGATGGTGACCTGATCGTCAATATCCGGCTCAACGAGGGCAATCAGTACTACTTCCGCGACATCGAGTGGAAGGGCAATTCCATTTACGACGATGAAACCCTGAGCCGGGTGCTGGGCATCGAGCGGGGGGACGTGTACAATGAGGAAGAGCTGCAAACGCGGTTGAGCTTCAGCCAGGATAATGCCGACGTATCCAGTTTGTATATGGACAACGGCTACCTCTTCTTCAGCGTCGACCCGATCGAAGTGGCCATCGAGGGGGATTCCATCGACCTGGAGATGCGCATCTTCGAGGGGCCGCAGGCTTCCATCGACAAGGTGGTCATCAACGGTAACGACCGGACGCACGAACACGTGATCCGCCGGGAGGTCTTTACGCGGCCGGGGCAGAAATTCAGCCGCTCCGACATCATTCGCTCGCAGCGGCAAATCATCGGGCTCGGCTACTTCAACCAGGAAACGCTGGGCATCGAGACGCCGGTGAACCCGGACCGGGGCACGGTCGATATCATCTACACCGTAGAGGAGAAGCCGAGTGATCAGTTGGAACTGAGCGCGGGCTGGGGCGGTCGCCGCGGGGTGATCGGTACGCTCGGGGTGACCTTTAATAACTTCAGTCTACGGAACGTCCTTAACCGGGAAGCCTGGCACCCCCTGCCGCAGGGCGACGGGCAGCGCTTGAGTCTGCGGGCCCAGACCAACGGCCAGTTCTTCCAGAGCTATACCGCCAGCCTGACCGAGCCCTGGTTGGGGGGCAAGCGGCCGACCTCGCTCTCCGTATCGGCTATGTACAATAAGTTCAACTTCGGGAACGACATCAACCCGAACAATCTCGTCATCCAGCAGGCTTCGGCGAGCCTCGGTACCCGACTACGGTGGCCGGACGACAACTTTGTCTTCCGCGGCGGCGTCAATCTGCAGACCCTGACCCTGAACAACTGGAGCCAGGGCTTCACGACGGATGATCTGGAGCGCGTCGTGACGGGCAACTATAACAACTTCAGCCTGCAGTTCACCCTGGCGCGCTCTACGGCCACCGACCCGATCTTCCCCAAGCAGGGTTCGAACATCGAACTGTCGGTACAGGCCACCCCACCCTACCGGACGTTGGGCTTCCGCGACGACCCGGAGTTACTGGAAACCGTGCAGGAGCAGTACCGCTACGTGGAGTACTTCAAGTGGCGCCTGAACGCGGACTGGTATACCCCCGTGGTAGGAAAACTGGTACTAAAGACGCAGGCCAAGATCGGCTTTCTGGGAGCCTACGACGACGTGGTGGGGGTAAGCCCCTTCGAGCGCTTTGAGCTCGGTGGCGACGGCATCAACAACCAGCAGTTTGCCTTCGCCGGGCTGGACATCATCAGTCTACGGGGCTACAACGTCGAGGACCTGACCAACAACTTCGTCTTCGATCCCGCCACAGGCAACGAACGGAAAGTGGCTACGCCGATCTTCAATAAGTATACGGTCGAGCTCCGCTATCCGATCTCGCTGAACCCCAGCAGTACCATCTTCGTACTAGCCTTCGCCCAGGGTGGTAATGCCTGGCGATCTTCGCGTGACTTCAATCCCTTCGACCTGAAGCGCAGCGTCGGCGTAGGTGCGCGGGTCTTCCTGCCCATGTTCGGTACGCTCGGCTTCGACTGGGGCTACGGCTTCGACAAGGACCCGGCCCGGGTGGAGGATGGGAACCTGAGTACGTTCAACATCGTGCTGGGCTTTGAACCGGAGTAGGGGCGCGAAGCGCGGGTTAGTCGGCTTCGCCGGGGAGTGCGGGCTGGCGCCCTTTTAGTCGGCTTGCGCCGGGTAGTGCGTTGGAGGCACCCCAGCAGCACCTCCACGCACAGCACTACCCGGCGAAGCCGACTAAAGCAAGCGAAGCGCGCGTCACTCCCCGGCGAAGCCGACTAAAAGCGCGAAGCGCCTTACAAAGTTCCTCGCAACTCCTGTTCCCGTTCGATAGCTTCGAAGAGCGCCTTAAAGTTGCCCTTTCCGAAACTCGTCGCGCCTTTCCGTTGGATGATCTCGTAAAAGACCGTCGGCCGGCTGCCGATCGGACGGGTGAAGATCTGTAGCAAGTAGCCCTCATCGTCCCGGTCGACCAGAATGCCCAGCTCCCGGAGTGGCTCGATGTCTTCGTCGATCGTTCCGACGCGGTCCAGGAGGGTGTCGTAGTAGGTGGTGGGTACCTGGAGGAACTCGACGCCGCGCGCCTTCAGTTTCCGTACCGTAGCAACCACGTCATCGGTAGCCACCGCGATGTGCTGGATGCCGGGGCCGCCGTGGAACTCGAGGTACTCTTCGATCTGCGACTTCTTTAGACCCGGGGCGGGTTCGTTGATGGGGAATTTGATGCGGCCGTTTCCGTTCGACATCACCTTGCTCATCAGGGCGGTGTACTTGGTGCTGATGTCCTTATCGTCGAAGCTGACCAATTGGCGGAAACCGAGCACGTCGGCGTACCACTGCACCCAGCGGTTCATCTGACCCTCGGCGACGTTGGCGACCATATGGTCGATGAATTTTAGTCCCACGGGCTCGGGGCGGTAGGTAGGCTCCCAGGCAACGAAGCCGGGGAGGAAAACGCCATGATAGGCCGAGCGTTCCACGAAAACATGGACGACGTCCCCGTAACTCTTGACGGCGGAGCGGACCGTCTTCCCGTGCTCATCCGATTCCTCTCGGGGTTCGAAGTAGGATTCGGCACCCCGCTCGGTAGCGGTCCGGTGGGCGGCGGCGGCATCGTCCACCCAGAGAGCGACAGTACGGACGGTATCGCCGTGGCGGTCGATCAGCTCACCGATATCCGTGCCGGGCACGAGGGGGGTGGTCAGTACGATCCGGATCTTATCCTGCTGAAGGACGTAGGACTCGCGGTCGCGCACCCCGGTAGACAGGCCGGCGTAGGCCAGGGGTTGAAAGCCCATTGCCGTTTGGTAAAAATGGGCTGACTGGCGTGCATTGCCGACCAGAAATTCAACGTAGTCGGTTCCGTTCATCGGAAAGGCATCCGTACTGACGACGGGTGTGGTGTGGGGGGCGGTGGCGGGCTGAGGCATGATCTTTTTATTGTTTTGACAACTATCGGCGGGGCGAAGTTGCGTCTTTGCGTAGAATTTCCCAAACGGGAACGGCGGGGCGCGGACGCAGGTGCGCAGTTGGTGGGGTAAGTCGAAAAATTCCCCGTCCACAAACATCCCGCTGACGTGTTAACAAACCATGCTTCTGAAGTCGCGCGGTATCATCTTTCGCTCCACTAAGTACGGCGAGTCCTCCCTGATCCTGGAAGTGTATACCGAAGAGCGGGGCATCCGGAAGTACATCGTCAGCGGGGTGCGCAAGGCGCGCAGCTCGACCCCGGCCAGTAAGCTGCAGCTGATGAATCTGGTCGATTTGGTGGCTTACGAACGCCCCGGGAAAGAGCTGACGCGGCTGAAGGAAGTCCGGCCGGCGCACATCTACACCCGCATCCCCTTCGAGGTGGAGCGGGGCACGCTGGGGTTGTTCATGCTGGAGGTGGCCCGCAACAGCATCCGGGAGGCGGAGGAGAATACGGCGCTCTTCCGTTTCCTCTATGAGTCTTTCGTCTTTTTGGATACCACCACCGGCCCGATTGCTAACCTGCACCTTCACTTCCTGCTGGAGTTGACCGCGCATCTGGGCTTTTTGCCTTCGGGGATGTACAGTAAGGAAACCCCGCTGTTCGATCTGCGGGAGGGGCAGTTTGTCGGGCTCTTCCCGGGGCACACGGAGTACCTGAATGAGCAGCGGGCCGCCATCATGTTCAACCTCCTGCATGCCGAGCGGAATGAGCTCGCCGACTTCCGCATTAGCCGGGAGGAACGCAGCGGACTGCTCACCGATCTACTGCGCTACTACCGCTACCACATCGAGGGGATGCGGGAGATCAACTCCCTGGATATTCTGCGGTCGGTGATGGGGGGGCGTGGCACCTGACAAGCTGTCAGACATCGGATGACTGCCATTCTGTCGGACCTCCGAGGTCTGTCAATATGTCTGGACTTCACCTCCTCTGTGACTAGTATTTTCGTCCTGATTACCCCACGGGGGCATGACAAAACAGCAGACCTCGGAGGTCTGAAAATTTGTCAGACCTCCGACCTCCGAGGTCTGTTAAAATGGCAGCCGTACCTTCGCCCCCATGCGCGCCCTCGCCCTCGTCGCCCTCTTCATCAGTGCCGCCGCGGCCTACGTCATGTACACCTTGGCGGCCAGCGAACAGCTCTGGGGACACCTACCGCTCGTGCTTTATTTGTCGCTATGGGCGGGGGCAAGCCTGTTTCTGCTCGCAGGAAAATCGTCCGAGGTCCGCCGCCGGTTCCTGCTCTCGACGGCCAGTGGGGTCATGCTGGGGGTGGGCTTTCCGGGCTACCTCCCCTTCCCGCTGCTACTGTTGGTGGCCTGGGTACCGCTGCTGAGTTTGCAGGATGAGACGCGATCGACCCGATCCGTTTTTCTCCACGGCTACAATGCCTTTTTACTTTACAACATCCTGGCCACCTTCTGGGTGACGAACACGGCCTTCGCGGCGGGGCTCTTCGCGGTAGCGGTAAATAGTCTGCTGATGACGCTGCCCTGGCTGGCCTTCCACTGGACCTCCCGGGTCTCGCCCCGCGTCCGCTACCTGGCCCTGATCGCCTTCTGGCTCAGTTTCGAATACGGCCACTACAACTGGTCGCTGAACTGGCCCTGGCTGACCCTCGGCAATGGCTTCGCCCAATTTCCCGCCCTGGTGCAGTGGTATGAGTGGACCGGCGTACTCGGCGGCAGTGCCTGGATCCTGCTGGTGAACGTCCTCATTTTCCGGTGGACTCGGCACCTGCGGCCGCGCCCCTTCCCTACCCTGCCCCTGCTCGCTACGGTACTCCCTATGGTAGTGTCGCTGCTACGCTTTTCCACCTACACGGCTCCGCCGGGGGAGTCGATCACGGTCAGTGCGGTTCAACCCAATTTCGAGCCGCACTTCGAGAAGTTTTCCGGTGGGGTGAGCGAGCAGTTGGGGGTATTCCTGGACCTGAGTGCCGAGGCGGTGCGGGATGCGGGGGGCAGCGTGGACTACCTGCTCTATCCCGAAACCAGTTTCTCCCGCGTCGACGCCGATGCCCCCTTCGCCAATCCGGCACTGCAAACGCTGCGGGAGCGGATCGCGGGCCCGCGCTACCTGGTCACCGGCATCCAGAGCTACCAGGAACTTGCTCCCGGCAGTCCGCCCACCGATGCGGCCCGGTATGCCCGCAATGCCGACGGCAGTTCCTTCGCCTACGAGGCGCTCAATGCCGCCCTGCAGATCGACCTGCAAACCGCCGAGACCCAGCTGTACCGCAAGGGCGTATTCGTGCCGGGGGCCGAGAGTTTCCCCTTCCGCCGCGCCCTGTTCTTCCTTGAGCCGCTGGTGGCCAGCCTGGGGGGTACGACGGCCGGTTTGGGCACCCAGCCAAGCCGCGATCCATTGGTTGGCGAGCGGGCCCGGGTGGCACCGGTCATCTGCTACGAAAGCGTGTTCGGCGACTACTTCACCGACTACATCCGGGAGGGGGCACAGGCCATTTTCGTGATGACCAACGACGGCTGGTGGGACAACACCGCCGGCCACCGCCAGCACCTCTATTTTTCGAGTCTGCGGGCCATCGAGACGCGGCGGGCCGTAGTGCGCTCGGCCAACCTGGGGGCCTGCGCCTTCATCGACCAGCGGGGGGAGATCGTGAGCCGGACCTACTACGACCAGCGGGGCTACCTGAACGGGGAACTGCGGCTCAATGACGCGGTCACCCCCTACGTCCGCTTCGGCGATCTGGCGGCCCGCATTGCGCTGTTACTGTCGGTCATGGCGCTGCTTTCCAACCTGGCGCACACGCTAAGGCGCAAGGCGGGGGCGTTGGGTGAGGACCGGCCCTAATATGCGCGCTCCCCTGCTCTTTCTCGTTTTTCTCCTCCTGCCGTGGGTGTGGGCGCGGACGCAGGTGCAAGCAGGATGGGAACTGAAAGTGAAGGCGGAAGATTTCCGGTTTTCGGGGAATGTACCGGCTGTTTTCGCGGATTCCACGGCCGTTCGGGAATTTTTGACCGGGTGGGTGGCAGATGAGCGGGCGGCGGCCTACTGGGAGGCCTCGGTGGATAGCCTGTACGCAAGTGAAGCGGATGGGAGCTACACGGCCGTACTGCACAGGGGGCCGCGCTACGTCTGGCAGGAACTGACCCTGCCCGATGACGAGCGGGTGCGGCGGTGGGCCAGGCGGGCGGGCTTCCGGGAGCGGCGCTTCGGGGGCGGACGGCGACTGGCTCCGGAAGCCTGGACGGCCGTTCGCGACAGCCTCATCTCGCGGGCGGCGGCGGATGGCTACCCCTTTGCTTCGGCGGCGTTGACGAATATTGAGTGGGTGGCGCCCGGGACCCTTTCGGCTCGCGTAGACGTACGTACCGGTCCGCTGATCCGCGTAGGGCAGGTGGAGGTACCGGTCGGGGTACGGGTACGGCCGATCTTCCTGGAGCGCTATCTGGGGCTCGTGAGTGGAGAGGTGTACAGTCAGCGGCGGGTGAGGCGGTTGCGGGAGCGGCTGGCCCAGTTGCCCTACATAACCATGACCGGGGAGCCGGTGGTGAGCTTCCGGGACAGTCTGGCCTTTCTGGACCTGCCCCTGCAGCGGCGGCCGGCGAGCCGTTTCGACTTCATCATCGGGGTGCTGCCCAACAGTTCGAATGACGGGAAGCTCCTCATCACCGGGGAGCTGAACGGAGAGCTGTACAACGGATTTGGGCAGGGAGAGCGGCTGGCGGCCCGCTTCGAGCAGCTGCGGCCGCAGACCCAGGAGCTACAGGTGGCGGTGGACTATCCCTTCCTGTTCGGCTTGCCCTTTGGTTTCGAGGGGGAGCTGGAACTGTACCGGCGGGACACCTCCTTCCTGAACCTGAACTGGCGGCTGGCCGGCACCTACCTGCGCGAGGGCAACGACCGGCTGACTGCCTTCTGGGAGCAGCGCCAGACCATCGTACCGGGGGTGGACAGTGCGCGCCTCGTCAATGGCTTGCTGCCGGATACCCTCGGGGCGAGCCGCTCCTTCTTCGGGCTACAGCTGCGACGGACGCGGACGGACCGGCGGTTCAGTCCGCGGAGGGGCTACGCGCTCGACGTCAGCGGGGCGGCGGGCTTCCGGCGACTGCGCAACGTGACCATTGGCGGGGAGGTAGGGGACAGTCTGCGGCAGCGGACGGCTCAGTTTCAACTGGGGGGAGCCTTCGATCTGTACCTCGATCCGCTGGCGGGGACGGTGATCTACCTGGGGCTGCGTGGGCAGGCGCTCATCAGCGGGCGGGACGTGCTGGCGAACGAGCAGTTTCGGATCGGGGGGGCCAGTCTGCTGCGGGGATTCGACGAACAGCAGTTCTTCGCGACCGACTACCAGATCTTGACCGCTGAATTTCGCCTGCTACTGGGGGAGCGGGCCTTCCTGTACACCTTCGTCGACGCGGCCCGGATGAACGAGCGGAGCGTGGCGCGTCCGGAGCGACCGATCAACTACCCGGTCGGGGTAGGGGCGGGAGTTAATTTTGAGACGCGGGCGGGGATCTTCGGGCTGAGTCTGGCGCTGGGGCGGCAGCGGGGGAGCCCGTTTGATTTGGGGGCTCCGAAGGTGCATTTGGGGTATGTGAGTGTGTTCTGAGGGAGGGTTTTGTCAGGTGTTTGCCCACAGAGTTGCTCACTGCGTGAGCCGCATAGAGGGATGCACAGAGTTGGCACAGAGGCTACCGCACGTCTCTCCGTTCAACTCTGTGCAAAACTCTGTGCTCCCCGCGAAGCGAGGCTCTGTGGGCAAGTGCCGATACCCCTTAGAAGGTGACGACCAATGGCAGGCGGGCCTGGGGCTCCCGCGCACGGGTCAGGTCGCGGAGGAGGAGGAAATGCTCGTAGGAGGTGTTGCCAAGCTGACTTTGCAGGACCTTATTCATGACCTGATTGTCGTCGGATTCGCCGGCGAGTTCCTCGAGTAGTTGTTGCCAGATGGGTTTGAGCTTGGGGTAGTGGCCGACGGCGTACTCTTCGTCCAGACCGGCGAGGTCGGCGGCGGCGGCGATGGCTACGTCCAGGTCGCCGAACTCGTCGATCAGGCCGATCTCCTGGGCCCGGATACCGGAGTAGACCCGTCCGCCGGCGATCTCGCGGACGCGTTCGACGGGGATGTTCC
>CAZKPE010000049.1:0-19900 GCA_964554545.1 uncultured Lewinella sp. | reverse complement strand
TAAATAATCGGCTTCCCGGCCGTCGTAGCACATCAGGCCCCGGAAGGTGGAATGGTAGTTTAGGATATATTCGATCAAATATGGACAACGTATCGATTTGGTCGCCAGGCGTACCGGTAGGCCCCCCGCCCGCTCGACAATGCGGTCTATATTCGTACGCAGCAATTCCATATCCACCACGGCGTAGGGATAGGGCAGTCCCACTAATTTTCGAGAGTAGTGCGTATATCGGTCCATTAGCGGGCCACGGTAGCGGGAAACAAATGCTGCATACGCGGCGAGAGGAACACACCCCGTGGATCGTGCAATTGTCGCTGTTCCTCAAAATCCGCGAACCGGGGATATAGCCCGTGCAAATCTTCGGCTTGCAGGCTATGTAGTTTACCCCAGTGCGGCCGGCCGCCGTATGCCCGAAATATCGCCTCCATATCCGTCAAATACGAACGGTAGTTCTTTTTATGGTATACGTGACAGGCGATATAGGCCGAATGGTGACCGTAGGCCGGGCTCAGGTAGCTAGCATCGTCGCCCCGCACGAAGCGAATTTCCAATGGAAAGAAAATATCCGGGTGATGAGTATTAACGCGCCGTTCCACCTCCCGCATTACCTCGGGAAATACATCCAGGGGGACGGCATATTCCATTTCATTAAAGCGCACCAGTCGGGGGGTGGAAAATATCCGGTAGCTCGGGGCCACCTTCCGGTAATCGCTGACCAGCCCGGCCATAAGTCGACTTAAGCGCGAACTCAGGCCGGGGAAGCGATGACTCAGTTCGCATAGCGCCAGAAAACCATAGTTCTCCAGTACGACTTCCTGCAGATAGTCGGATATGGGAGAGGCGGCATCCGATTCGGCGATTACCCCTTGCAGCCGCTTGGTCAGCATCCAGGGGGTGTGGGGGAACCAGTAGCCCTCGAAGTGGCGGCATTCGGCATTCAGCGTTCGGTAGTTGTCCAATACCTCACTTAGCGTCAGCTTGCCGATACGCAGTTCCAGCTCGTAGGCCGGTATGCAGCGCAGTTCGATCTCCGTGATGATGCCGAGCAAACCGAGCGAGAGACGAGCGGCGCGCAGGGTTTCCGGCCGTTCATCCTCCGAGCAGCTTACGATCTCCCCGTTCCCGTTCACGAAGCGCAGGGCCTGTACCTGGGTAGACAAATTTCCGAAGTCCAATCCGGTGCCGTGGGTGCCGGTGCTGACGGCCCCGGCCAGGGTTTGCACGTCGATGTCGCCCATGTTTTCCAGGGCCAGTCCGTGGGCGTGCAGTTCCTTATTCAGTTGCCGCAGCGTAATACCCGACTGGGCGCGGGCGCAGGTGCAAGCTGAATCGGGAAATTTAATGGCGTTTAAGCGGCCCAGATCGACCATAACCTCCTCCGTGACACTCAGCGGCATAAAACTATGGGCTGAACCGACGGGTCGGATGCGTTTCCCCTCCGATCGGGCATTGAGCACGAGTTCCTGGACTTCCTCCTCCGAGCGGGGCTGGGCGACCTCGGCGGGTTGCCAGTGTTGATTTCCGGACCAGTTACGCATCGGCCAACGATTTTTCCATGCAAACGCTATTCTCCACTCCTTTGTACTGGGCGTAATTCTCTTCCATACGCTGGTAGCCGTGGCGGTCGTACAGGCTAAGGGCGGCGGTCTGCCGGCTGCCCGTCTCCAGGATCAGGTGGTGGTAGCCGAGTTCGGTGGCCCATTCTTCCAGCGCCGCGAGCACCAGTCCGGCCAGTCCCCGACCCCGGGCCACGGAAGCGGTATACATCCGCTTAACCTCCATGGTACCGTCTTTGAAGTACTTAAGGGCACCGCAGGCGAGGGGCTGTCCGTCTTCCTCGAGGACGATAACGTGGTGGATGTCCTCCGATCCGTTGAACTGGTCGTAGAAATCGTGTTCGTCACCGTCCGTGATGGTGAGCTCCCGGTCCAGGTGAACGATCAGCTGCTGGTAGCGGAGGTCGGCGGGGGTGGTGCGGTGGAGGGGCATCGTACGCAAATCTACTGCGTATCCGTAGGATGCACATGTCACATCCCGAGGCTGCTTGCTATGAATAGGCAGAAAATCTGCAATACTGTGGGGACTCTCCGGGTATTCCAACAGATGTTGTGCAGGCCTTCTACTTCTGCGTCGTCCAGATAGCAGCGGCAGTCGAGTTGCCTGCGTTGCATCCAACCGCCGGTGCGGCGTTCGGTCTTGTTCCAGAGCATCCCGACGGCCTTCTCTCAGGTGTAGGTAAAGCCGATGTGGGCGGCGATCCGGTAGTCGCGGTTGTGGTCCAGGTAGTCAGCCATCAGCCGGTCCAATACCCGGGGAATGCTATCGTAGTTGCCGGCGTGAAACTGCTCCCAGAAGTAGCGGTCGGCGGCCATGGCCTCGGGGGTAAGGGCCAGTTCGCCGGTCTTCTTCGGGGCCGGGGGGTGAACAAATGCCCGTTTGTGTACCTCGAAAGATTTAGTATGCAAAAGACAGGAGAAAGACAAAATATGGCTGATGGGGTTTCTCGGCCCAATTTCTCTGAAAATGGACGTTTGTAACCTAAAATTGGAGGTTCATGGCGACGATTTATGTCAAGGGTGGCGTGCCGAAAGGAGGCGCGAACAAGAGCATGGATAATTGGCCATTATTTGCTTGTCTACATTATGTGTTCTCACTACCTTAGTTTAGGTTTTCGGGATTCCCGAATCCACGATTGAGACACACGGTAGCCAGTTGCGGCTCATACACATTGAACACACACCACAAACATGCTATGAACGACACTTCCGTAGGCTAGACGTATACTCACTTTCCGGCTGCACCATACCCCGCCACCCTCGAGCACTGTCTCTACCGGTAGGGGAATGCTGTAGGGTTTCCGCCCGGAAACCGGAATCGGTACGCATCCCCTCTACGCGCAAGCGTTTCCACAAGTTTGGTTTTGATCAGGTGGTTAGCCTTCACACTAGGTTCAACCGTTCGATACTATCCGTATGTCCTGAAGGATCATTTCGGATATATTGCAAAAATTAACCGCGCTACCCAGGGGTAGCCCGTAATGGATATGCTATATTCTTTGATTCCATGCACCATGCGTATTGGGTGACTGGATATAACTGAAGAGACACTGAAATGAATTACCGGCTGGTTTTGCCTAACGGGTGGTATCACGGATGCCCCCCGCCCTCCTTTCGCTACCCCATGTCTATCTGAAAATAGGCCTATTTCTCCTTCCGGATCATTGCCCGGGGGGGCTCACGGTGCTTCCCTGGTTATTAACACAGACACGAATGAACACACCTTTACTTACTCCTGCCCGCAGGATTTTCGGGTGCCCTCCCTCAGCCCGCATTCAAACGGTACTGATTGGATTGTTACTCTTTTTCTCGCTTGCCTTACGGGCGCAAAGCTTTTCCCAAAGCGATCTGAATTTCAACGGGAACGGCGGGGTAAGTAACGGAACCTCGCTTATGTTCGGTCCCGATGGGCGCTTATACGTTCTGAATATCAACGGCACGCTCAATGTGTTCTCCATTCAGCGGAATGGAGTGGATGATTATGTCGTCACCGGCTCAGAAGAGCTGCTCGACGTAAAGAATATTCCTAACCATAATGACGATGGTAGTGCCTACAGTGGTAATAATCGGGAGGCGACCGGCGTGACGGTCGTAGGAACGGCAGCCAACCCGGTGGTCTACGTAACGTCCAGTGATTCGCGGGTAGGAGGCCCGAGTGGGGATAAGGACCTGGATACGAACTCGGGCGTCATCACCCGGCTAACGTGGAACGGAAGTTCCTGGGACGTGGTGGATATTGTGCGGGGACTTCCCCGTTCGGAAGAGAACCACGCTACGAACGGGCTGGAGTTCGTGACCAAAGATGGCGTGGATTACCTGATCGTCTGTTCCGGAGGCCATACCAATGCCGGCTCCCCCTCCGACAATTTTGCCTGGACGACCGAATATGCCCTGTCAGCTGCCATACTTGCAGTCAACCTGACCCAGATCGAAGCCCTGCCGATCCTTACGGACGCTACCTCCAATCGACAGTACATCTACGACCTACCCACGCTGGATGACCCGACCCGCCCGAACCAGAACGGCATCATCGATCCCGATCAGGCCGGCTACGATGGCGTGGACGTAAACGACCCCTGGGGAGGAAACGATGGCCTGAACCAAGCCATGATCGTGGATGGCGGCCCCGTGCAAATCTTTTCGGGCGGCTACCGCAACACCTACGATCTGGTCGTCACCGAAGACGGGAAAGTCTACTGCACGGACAACGGCGCTAACGGGGGCTGGGGCGGACTGCCCGTCAACGAGGGAATGGATGGGACCGTCACGAACGATTACATCGCTTCCGAGCCCGGCAGCTCCAGTCCCGTGGGCGGGGAGGAGGTGAACAATAAGGACCACCTGACCCTGATCACGGATGATATTCAGAATTATGCCTTTGGCAGCTTTTATGGCGGGCACCCCACTCCGGTACGGGCGAATCCGGTCGGTGCGGGACTGTTCACCAACCCCACGGCAAACGCCAATACGAACTCCGTATTCCGGACACTGATCTACGACCCCGATGGCTCGCGGGGAGCCGGATACACCACCGATCCGAGCATTGCCCTGCCGGCCAACTGGCCTCCCGTACCCCCCAGTTTCGCGGACATCCGCGAAGGAGACTGGCGGGGCCCGGACGTCAGCAACCCGGATGGCGATGACGACGTACTGATTACCGTTTGGGGCACGAATACCAATGGGATCGACGAGTATACCGCGTCCAACTTCGGGGGGGCCATGAAGGGCGATCTGCTGGCTGGAAAGAACGGGGGCGTCATTCGCCGCGTCGAACTGGATGCCAATGGTGGGCTGGAGAAGCTGACTTCCTCCTTCGTGTCCAATCTGGGGGGCAACCCCCTGGGCATAACCTGCAACGGGGATTCCGACCCCTTTCCCGGCACGGTTTGGATCGCCACCTTCAACAGTACGATCAAAATACTGGAGCCCCAGGATCTGGTCGTGTGCATTTTGCCCGGTCAGTCGGGCTACTCCGCCACTGGGGATAACGACAGCGACGGCTACACCAACCAGGATGAGATTGACAATATGCTCGATGGGCAAACGGTGGAGGACGTCATCTGTAATGGGGGAAGCCAGCCCAACGACTTCGATAAGTCAGCGGGGGGCAATCTCGTTTCCGACCTCAACGACCCGGATGATGACAACGACAATGTTCCGGATGCCAGTGACCCCTTCCAATTGGGAGACCCCACCGCCGGGGGCAACGATGCCTTCGATCTGCCGGTCCGCAACGACTTGTTTTCCGATAACCAGCAGCTGAAGGGCTACCTCGGCCTCGGCTTTACCGGCATGATGAACAACGGTACCGCCAACCCCAACTGGCTGGACTGGATCGACCGCCGCGACGACCCCAACGAGCCCAATCCGAATGACATCCTCGGCGGCGCGGTCGGTGCCATGACCATGCAGATGACGGCCGGTACCGCCCTGGGCGCGACGAACAGTCAGGAAAAGGCCTTTCAGTATGGCGTGAACGTCGATCAAAGTTCCGGCACTTTCGCAGTGGAGGGGCGGCTGTTCAATTTTACCGATCCACTGCAGTTGTACGGCAGTTCGGCTCCCGCGAACGGAGAGATCGGCCTGTTTATTGGGGATGGTACCCAGAGCAATTACATCAAGCTCGTCCTGACCGCGGGGGGTAGCCTACAGGCTCTTCAGGAAATCAACGACGTACCCCAAACACCCCTGACCGCCAACGTCACCGCGAGCCAGGATATCGTACTCTCCTTTCAGGTGAATGCTTCCGACGGGACCGTAACCCTGAAGTATGCCGTGGACGGTGGTAGCTTACAGACGCTGGGTACGCTCACCGCCCAGGGCGCTAACCTCACCGCCATTCAGAATAGCGGAACGCCCCTGGCCGTCGGCCTGATCGGTACATCCAATGCGACGGGCGAGGAAGTAGAGGGGACCTGGGACTACCTCTACGTTCAGGGTACTCAGCCCTTCGTGGAGCAGACCCTGCCGAACGTTGAAGAACTCGTCAATGCGTTGGATCACACGGTTGATCTCAATAACTATTTCGGTGACGATGGGGGGGACGGAAACTTGGTATACACCGTAGAGAATAATACAAATGCCGCCATTGGGGTGAGTATCAACGCCAGTACGCTGACGGTGTCTTTCCCCTCGACGGCTGAGGTGGCGGAAGTGACCGTGCGGGCGACCGATAGTGATAATCTGTTTGCCGAGCAGACCTTTACCGTCACCGTATCCGACGAACCCGTTCCCATTCTGCGGATAAATGCAAATGGTCCAACCATCACCGCTACCGATTCCCAGAACCCGGACTGGCTGGGGGGCATTGGAGCGGGCGCGCAGAGTGGTAGCTTCAATGGCCTGACCTACTCGGTCAACACCGGAACGCTCTCCACCCAGAATACCTCGGGCCGCCATGCGTCGCTGCCCGCTTACGTACCACAATCGCTATTCACTAACGAGCGCTATGACGTGGCCGCCGCGCCAGCGATGGAGTGGACCTTCGGCCTTCCGAACGGGAACTACTACGTGCGGCTGTACATGGGCAACGGCTTCAATGGTACTTCCGAAGCCGGCGAACGGCTGTTCGATATTTCCATCGAAGGCCAACTCGTCCAGGATGATCTGGATCTTGTAGCTGCCTTCGGGCACCAGAACGGCGGAATGCTGGAGTACCCCGTAAGCCTGACGGACGGAGCGCTCAATGTTCTCTTCGAGCACGTCGTCGAGAACCCGCTGATCAACGGTATCGAGATCCTGTCCGTTGGCGGAAGTCTGCCACCGCCCATCACGATCACGGCCATCCCGAACCAAAGCCACGCGGAGGGAGACCTCATCAACCTACCCGTACTGGCCTCCGGTGGTAATCCCACCGAAAACTTCTCCTTTACCGCTACCGGCCTACCGCCGGGTATTCAGATCGAACCGACTACGGGTCTGATCTTCGGCACCATTGCCATGGGTGCCTCCTCGGGAAGCGTCTATACGTCAACTATTACGGTAACTAAGCCCGGTAGTGCCGCTGTAAATGAGACAGTCGACTGGACTGTCACCGGCCCGGTAGTGGCGGCCACCTGGAATGACCAGACGGACGACGAAAACTACACGGCCCGTCACGAATGTTCCTTCGTACAGGCCGGGGATAAGTTCTATCTCTTCGGGGGGCGGGAAAATGCCACCACCCTGGACGTCTACGACTACCAGTCCAAGAGCTGGAGTCAGATATCCAACTCCGCACCCGCCGAGTTCAATCACTTCCAGGCCTTGGAATACCAGGGCTTGATCTGGGTTATCGGAGCCTTCAAGGACAATGGATTTCCCAACGAGACGCCGGCCGACTTCGTCTGGGCCTACAACCCCGCCACCGACGAGTGGATTCAGGGGCCGGAAATTCCAACCGGGCGTAAGAGAGGCTCTACGGGGCTGGTGGTCTACAACGGTAAGTTCTACATCATCGGCGGGAACACGATCGGCCACAACGGGGGCTACGTTTCCTGGTTCGATGAGTTCGACCCGGCCACCGGAGTCTGGACCGCGCTTGCCGACTCCCCCCGGCCCCGCGATCACTTTCACGCGGCCGTGATCGGGGATAAGCTCTACCTGGCGGGCGGTCGTCTGTCCGGAGGCACGGGAGGAACATTCGCGCCGCTGATCGCCGAGGTCGATGTGTACGATTTCACCACCGCCACCTGGTCCAGCGCACCCGATCTGCCCACCCCGCGGGCGGCGGCGTCCGTTGCTCCCTTCGAGGGTGAACTTTACGTCATTGGTGGCGAGATCGCGGCCGATTTGCAGGGCGCGACGGTGAACGACGCCGTAAAGACCACCGAAGCCTTCGACCCGGCTGCGGGTAGTTGGTCAACCAAAGCCGACCTGCTGACCGAGCGTCACGGCACCCAGGCCATCGTCAGCGGCAGTGGCATTCACGTGACTGCCGGCTCGAGCAGTCTGGGAGGAAGCGGTAAGATGAAGAATATGGAGTTCTTCGGGTCGGATAATCCCGTGGGTTCACCGGCTACGATCAGTCAGTTACAGTTGCCGGCCGGCACCAGCGTCCCCGCCAATGGAAGCATCGACGTTACGGTGACCGCGGCGGGAGGAAATACCGGCGTCATCATTACGGACGTGGCGATAACGGGAACGAATGCGGCCTCGTTCTCCCTGGGCTCGCCGGTGGAGTTTGCCTTGCTCGCCCCGGGGGGCAGTCTGGACCTGACCGTCGGGTTCAACGGTACCGTAGGAGAGACGGCCACGCTGGAGATCAGCTACGGCAGTGGAAGCACCGCCAGCGTTCAACTGACGACCGCCGCTCAGGTGGTAGCCTACCGGGTCAATGCGGGAGGTACGCTCACCCCCTCCCACGATACCGCGCCTACCGACTGGTCGGCCGATCAGGCCACGTCAGCGGCGAACGGAAACGCTACCACGGGAACCCCCTCCCCGTACTACAATGTAACGCCCCCGGCGGAAGACATCACGTTTGGCGCCACGTTCTCGGGTACGAACACGACGGGCTATCCCGATGCGCTATTCTCAACGGAGCGCTACAGTACCGAGGCGAATCCGAATAATATGCAATGGGATTTCCCGGTGGATAACGGGGACTATACGGTCAACCTGCTTTTTGCCGAAACCTGGACCGGCGCAACCACCATCGGAACCCGGGTATTCGACGTAGTCATCGAGGGGGCGGTTGTACTTGATGACTTCGATCAGACCGGGACCTTTGGCTGGAATACGGCCGGTGTGGCCTCCATTCCGGTAACCGTAGCGGACGGAAATCTGGACATCGACTTCCTGAAGGATAAGCAGAACCCGAGTATCAAAGCCATTGAAATAATCAGTGGTGGTGGTACGATCCCCTCTAACGACCCGCCGGTCGTGATCAATCCGGGCAGCCAGTTCGGGGTAGAGGGCGATAATGTATCGGTGCAGATCGCTGCTACGGATACCGAGGCCTGTAGCGGACTGACGTACAGCGCTACCGGCTTGCCTCCGGGGGTGTCCATTGACTCCAATACGGGTCTCATTTCCGGCACCCTGACCGAGGGTACGGGGGCGGCAAACGTACCGGCCGGTACCTGGATCGAGAACGGTGGCCTGGTCGTAATTGAAACGGAGTCGATCGGTACCCTTCCGGGCTCCTGGAAGAATGCCGCTACCTACAGTGCGACCGCTTCGCCGGACCTCAACAACCCGACCGATGCGACCGGTGATGACTTCATTATCTGGCAGGGCGGCCAGTCCCTCGGCAATCCCGGAAATGGACTGCTGACCTATCCCGTGCAGATCACCACGCCGGGGGTCTACCGCTTCCAGTGGCGCAGTCAGGTGGCCAACGGCACGAATGCTACCGAACACAATGATACCTGGGTAAAGATCGAATCCGATGCCTTTTATGGCCTGAAGGGCAGTGGTACCGTGTGCCCGAAAGGATTGAACCCGGCCGAGAATGACTGTACCGGAGGGGCACCAGAGGGGGCCGGCGCCGGAGGTTGGTTCAAGGTATATTCCAGTGGGGCGACCAATTGGAAGTGGAGTACCCAGACCAGCGACAACGACGCCCACCAGATTTACGCCAGGTTCGATGCGCCGGGGGTCTATAACATCCTATTGTCTGCACGCTCTTCCTCACACGCCATCGATCGAATGGTACTGTCCCATTCGGGATACTCCGGTAATCCGCAGAACCTTTCCCTGGCGGAATCGACGCGCAGCCAGGGGAGCACCGTCGGCGCGGCGGCGGGCAGCCCCTATGACGTCAGCATAACGGTAAGCGATGGGTGCATTCCACCCGCCAGCGCCACGGTTGACTTCATCTGGAACGTCACCGATGAGCAGTCAACGGCCAGTATGACGCTTACCGCCTCCAGCCAGGGCCGAACCGATCACGGCGGCGTACACACCATCGAAATATATGCGCTGACCGACCTGACCACTCCCGCCTATACCTACTCGCCCAGTGCCAGTGCGACGGGAGAAATGACGGTGTCCGGTATTACTCCCGGTGACTACAAGGTTTTGCTCCGGCGGGCCGGGTACCTACAACGCGTACAGCAGGTAACGCTAACCGTGGGTAATACCAGCACGACATTCCCTGAACTCCGGGCCGGAAACCTGAATGACGACAATTCGGTCAGCATCCTGGACTTCTCCTTGCTGGCGAATGATTTCGGGCAGAGCGGACAACCCACCGATATCAACGACGACGGGGTAACTAACATCCTTGATTTTTCCCTGCAGGCTTCCAACTTTGGCCAGAGCGGGGATACCCTGACTAATGCCGATTAAATCACCGTACCGGGATGGGGCAACAACGAATAACACTATGAACAATTTTTTACAATTTATTAATCCCATGTTCTCAGCCATTCGGGCCAGCTTATTGGCAGTATGTTTTTTCGCGGGCGCGGCCGCAGGTGCGCAGGCGGATCTGTTTTTAGCGCCGGCTACCTCTTCGGTTGATGTGGGTGACGATTTGACGCTGGTCATGAAAGTGGCGGCAGGTACCCAGGAGATCGACGGGATCGAAGCCTATCTGGATTTTGACCCGACGTATATCACCGTCAATTCGGTCACGTATAATGCCGGTACGGAATTACCGATACCCATCTTGGGGCCTAATTTCACGGCATCCGGCCAGATCAATGTAGCATCCGGCATATTCGGAGGCAGTTCCGTAACCGGGCCGTTCGACTACATCACGGTTGATCTCACCGCCATTGCCGAGGGCACGACGACTGTTGACTTTTCCTTCGATGCGGCCTCTTCTCCAACCCGGAAGACGGAAATTTCCCGGATCGGACAGCCCGTTCTGGGAACCACCACCGGGGCTACCATCGCCATCACCGATCCTACTGCGGCTACCCAGCCCGTTGTTTCCGTGGGCGGACCCGCGACCAAGGTAGTCGCCGAAGGAGGAAGCCTCCAAATCCCCCTTTCCATCTCCGATCTGGACGGTGATCTACTTACCGTCACGATCACCTCGGAATCAAAAGAACCCCAACTCCTGCAGAGTACCAATTCAGGTACGCAGGTGGACCCCTTCCCGACTTCCGCGGAAGGGTTCCTGACCGTAAATAACGAGGTAAGCAGCGCCGGGGCTTACAGCGCTACTCTCGACTTTGACCCATCATTCGGCGATGGCGGTGGCGCGAACGGGGATGGAAGCGGTGAGTATGAAGTCACAGTTACCGTAACGGACGGGGTGAATACGATTGCTACCCCCTTCACGGTGACGGTAACGGATACCCCCCAACTCTTATCTACCGTAGCCCCTACCCGGATCGAGGCCGAATCTTTTGACAATCAGGGTCCGGCCAATACCGGAAGCGGGAACAACGGTATCGGTGTAGAAGTGAACCCATCGGGGGTGACGAATATCGGATATACCCACGTGGGGGAATTCGTGGAATACCAGATCGACGTGCCCCAGGCGGGCGACTATGACTTTACGTTCCAGGTAGCAAAGGGGAACGGTGGGAGTAATACCATGGACATCAAAGTCGGCGCAACCGGTCCAACGCTAGCCTCGATAGTCGTTACCAACACGGGGGGATGGCAGTCTTACGTCCCGGCAACGGCCTCGGCTACCCTTCCGGCAGGCATACAGACGCTCCGCTTCGAATGGTCGGCGGGCAGTAGCTTCCTCTTTAACATCGATTACTTCGACCTTGAGTTTGGCGGTGACGCTTCGCCCGTAGTGGCAATCACCGCCCCCAGCGATGGGGATAGCTTCGTGGACGGGAGCACCGTCCAGGTCACCGTCGATGCAACGGATGATGTCGGCGTGACGCAGGTAGAGCTGTTCGACGGATCGAACAGTCTGGGCACCGACCTGACGGCCCCCTACGAATTTTCCATTGCGAACGCTACCGGCACCTACGTCCTCACGGCGGTAGCCTCGGACGGAACGCAGTCAACGACATCGGATGCCGTAACTATAACGTCGGTACAGCCCAATACGGCACCCGTCGTATCCATTGTTTCACCCTTGGGCGGGGCCACAGTAACGCGGGGAACGGATATTAACCTTACCGGAACGGTAACCGATGCGGAAGAAACCGGCTTAGCTACCGGTCTGCAGTGGACGTCCACCGATATTCAGTTTTCCACGGACCCGGTGAACGGTACCGGAGCCAGCATCACCGGCCAATTGGTCACGCCCGGGGAGCAAACCATTACCGCCTCGGTCACGGATGGAGGCAATCTGAGCGGATCGAACGCGGTCGTGATTACGGTTACGGGTCCACAGGTAGCCATTACCGCCCCCGTTGAAAACGCGACCCTATCCGCAACCGACGTTCAACTACAGTGGACGGCTACCGATGTACTCTACGGGCTGTCGGAGCACTTTCATATCTACGTCAACCCGGCGGACCTCAATAACATCGATACCGACGATCGGATCTCCACGGCCTCCGCGATCGGTCAGACCGTTTGGGACCTGAGTGCGACAGATGGGATTACCGCCGGCGCGAATACGGTCGTCATCCGGGTAGCTAATCAATTCCACGAGGAGTTCCTTTCCGACCCGAACGATCCGACGAGTTTCGTGGAGGACGTAGTCAACTTTACCGTCAACCTGCCGGACGTAACTCCACCGGTCATTACGCTGCTGGGCGATAACCCACTGGCCCTCACGGTCGGTGATGCCTACACGGAATTTGGCGCTACGGCTACGGATAACGTAGATGGTGACCTGACGGTAAACATCGTAACCGACGCTTCCGGACTTGATGTCAATACGGTCGGCAGCTATACCGTAAGCTATACGGTCAGCGACGCGGCGAATAATCCGGCAAGTATCGATCGGACGGTCATAGTGTCTGCCGCAGTGGAATTGCCCGACCCTTGCGTAAATACACTCTATCGAATTAATGTAGGTGGTCCGGCTCAGGCCTCGGCGGATGCAACTCCGCTAGGGTGGAGCGGAGATACGGGGAATTTCGGAACCGTTAATAACTCTCCTTTCCTCGCCGCCATGTCGACCGGGGGAAGTACCTATAACGGCAATTCGGGTTCGGCCCATTCGGGATCGATCATTATGACGAACCCCACCGTACCCACCTCCGCACCGGCGGCAGTATTCAATACGGAGCGCTACGATCTGGGCTCGGCCCCCGAGATGAAGTGGGAATTTCCCGTCACCCCCGGCACCGAAGTGCAGATTACCCTGTTGTTTGCCGAGTTGTTCGGTGATGTCACTGCGGCCGGGCAACGGGAATTCGATGTGGCCATCGAAGGAACCGTCCTGCCCGCCTTTGATAACATCGACCCCTATGCCATCGCCGGTCCCAAAGGGGCATTCAGCCGCTCGGCTACCCTGGTGGTCAATGATGGTGTACTGGATATCGAATTTATCCACGTTACGGAGAACCCCGCTCTGAAGGGGATTCAAATCTGTGCTATCTCGAATGCGCCGGATAATACCCCGCCGGTAATCACCCTACTTGGGAACAATCCCCTCGAACTGTCGGTAGGAGATGTGTATTCCGACCCGGGAGCTACCGCCTCAGACAACGTCGACGGAGACCTGACGGCATCGATCGTAATCGGAGGAGACGCGGTCACCACAGCCGTCGCCGGAACTTACGTAGTCACGTACAACGTATCGGATGTAGCGGGCAATCCGGCAACGGAAGTAAGCCGTACGGTTACCGTTAGCCCCGTAGTAACAGATCCTACCGTACTAATTGAGATACTCGCCGGTAGTTCCCTGGGCTCGTCCACCTTCGGAGGGAGCAGTTCGATTACCATTGCCAACCAATCCACGGGCAATCTTCAGATCACCGGCGTGACGTTTGACCTGTCCACGGCCATCCTGCCGGATATGGTCTTCGACCCCACCGGTGCGGGCGGTGACGAAACGGCGCAGTGCTTCAATGCCGGTTCTACCGCATCGGCCGTCGGTCTGGTGGTCCCCGCCGACCCTTGCGTCGATCCATTCTCCGTTCCCCGAAACGGAGGCTTCGACGTGCTGACGACCACCTTCACGGATTTCGATCCCGGGGAGACCTTCTCCTTCTCGGTAGACGTGGATCCCAACAGCATTCAAGGCGTGCAAGGGGCCGGGGCCGCAGGTGCGGTGTCGGGTTATGAACTTATCGGAGCCACCCTCACCCTTACATTCAGCGATGGCTCTACCCTGGTGAGTAACCTGTACGAAGACGGTAGCCTCGGAGGGAGTCAGGCCGTCATCACGGATGAAGTGCCGGAGACGCCGACCATCGCGGTCGCGGGCGTCAGCACGGATCCGGCAACCGTGAACGATCTGAACCAAGTCGTTACGGTGACGGGTACCCCCGGCGATCATGTGTCCCTGCTGGTCATGGATTCGCGACTTTTCATCGCCTCCAACGACCCTCCCTTCGGCGTAGCGAATACGGAATTCTACGCCAATGAAGCCATGTCCGGAAAGACGCTGTATACGGCGGTCATCGGAACGGGTGGAACCGTAGATATACCCGTCACCCTCCTCGTAACCCTTAGCGGGAACACCACCCCCAATGGCGGACTAAATCAGTTGATTGCCGTTACCTCCGCTGGAGCCTACGCCGTGGATCAGGCCGTCAGCAAGACCTCCAACGTGGTCACCTTACGCTACGACCCCAACCTGGCCCCCGTGGCGGTAGCCGGTGCGAACCTGCTGAGCGGCGCGGCTCCCCTTGAGGTGATTCTGGACGGAAGCGGTTCTTCGGACAGCGACGGCACCATCGTCAGCTACGAATGGACCTGGACGGGAGGAACGGCCTCCGGCGTAAGCCCCACCATCAACCTTACCGAAGGGACCTACCTCATCACCCTGACCGTGACGGATGACGCTAATGCCATCGCTACCGATCAAATCACAATTACGGTCGGTGAGGCGGACACCGATGGTGACGGAATTGGTGACAGCGTGGACAATTGCCCCACCACCAGCAATCCGGACCAGCTCGACACGGACGGTGACGGTTTGGGAGACGTCTGCGATGATGATATTGATGACGACGGCGTACCGAACGCCGACGACTGCGATCCACTGGACGATCAGGTAGGGGCCGGCACCACCTACTACACCGATGCCGACCTCGACGGCTACGGCGACCCCGCCACGGCGGTCGTACTGTGTATCGCCCCCACCAACGGGGAAGTCACCCAGGGCGGCGACTGCGACGATACGGAGCCGAACGTTTACCCCGGTGCCTCCGAGCTCTGTGATGGGCTGGACAATAATTGCGTAGGAGGTATCGACGAGGGGTTAGCCCCCGAAGTGGACTTCACCATCGCGGCAGATCCCAACGATGCCAGCGGCCTGACCTTCCTGCTGACCGGTAGCAGTACCGTGCCCGTTACGAGCTGGAGCTATACGGCGGACGGCCAGCCCCTGGCCACTACTCCGAACGCTTCGATCACGCTAGCCTCCACTTCCGAGACGGTTACTGTCTGTCTGGATGTCGTGACCGAATGTGGCACGGCCCAGGTGTGTCAGGATGTCTCGGCCTCCTTCCAGTCCGAGCCCGGTTGTGATGCCGTTGCTTTCGGTGGCGGATACAACTACGTAAGCTTCGACGTACTGCCCGAGGTGGGACAGCGAACGATCTCCCAGGTTCTCGGCAATGCGGCGGGGCAGGTTCTGCACGTGCAGCGGCGGACGCCGTCGGGAGACGTACAGACCTACATCCCGCTGATTCCGACCGTCGGCGTCGACTTCGAGATCACTCCCGGGGAGGCGTACCAGATATTCGCCACCCAGCCCGGACAGATCAACGTCTGCGGAAATACCATCGATCCCGATTTCCGGATGGCCCTGTCGAGTGGATATGTGTGGGTTGGATACGTGCCTAGTGCGCAGATGACCCCGGAGGATTATTTCGGAGCTATTCCCGGCCTATTCTACGCACTGGGCAGAAGGGGCAGCTTCACCTTCGGAGATTCCGAATACTACGTACCATCCCAGCCCGGTCAGACGAGCCTGACCCGGGTAGCCAACGGGGAAGGGTACGAAATACTGACGTTCGGTGCCGGTGCCCCCGAGGGTAGTTGGCTCCAGGGACCGAAGAACCTGCCCTCGGTAGAGCCGCGGCCGCTGAAGCACGCCAGTCGGGTCTACACCGTATTCTACGGATCGGCACGGGACCTGGAAGCCGGTACGGTCATTGAGGTAGTCGACGCCGAAGGGATTGTCCACGGTGACCTGCTGGTGGAAGCGGATGGAAACATCCATACCACGACCGTTTTCGGCTACGATGACCTTACGCAAGCCAACCCCGAGCTGCGGATCGGTGATGAGCTATTCTTTGCACTCGACGGGCGACTAGCCGATCAGACGGTTGCCTTTCAGGGTACTGGAGGCATCGCGCAACTAGAGCTGACCTTCCCGGCCACCACCTCAGTTGGCCCGCTGGATAACGGCTCCAGCATAGCCGTCTACCCCAACCCCTTCCACGATCGGCTATCGGTTGACCTGCCGCTGGGTATTGCCGGACGACTGCATGTCAGCCTGATCGATGCACGAGGCCGGGTGGTTGCCAGTGAATCGATCGATAATCCGACTTCGACGCAGGGGGTCCAGACCATCACCCTGACTACCCGCGACGTACCGATCGGCATGTACCTGCTGCGCTGCGAACTGGCCGGAGAGGGAATCATCACCCGCAAGCTTCAGCGAGTCCGCTAACACCTACATACTGACTTTTCATCCGTACTGCATCCTTTGGATCGGTACGGATGAAAAGTCAGTCTTCTCTTTCCCGTAATTCCTCATTATTCAGATACTATGACACACACATTACTATTCCGCCTGCTACTACCCCTGCTGTTCTGCTTCGGGGGTATGTCGGTGTGGGCACAAACTACTTCGAACTGTACCCCGCCGGCTGACTTTGCCGCTTTCGTCCCTCCGGACGGTATCAATGGTCGGTTCGAGGCGGCCTTCATTCCCGTGGGCCACGCGATGAATGGTAACGAATCGGTAGTCGCCATTCGCAGTGACGGCAGCATGGTGGGGCCCCCTACCTGCGTTTCCCAGAATACTACTACGAATGTATACTTCTTCGAAAAGATCAAGGTGACCCGTACACTGGACTGCGTGACCGCGGTTGAAGCCGTACTCGGCCCCAGTGAAAACAATCCGAATGCGCAGGCGCTGATCGCCCAGTGCGAGGCCAACAAGAATTCGGACCGCTCCCTGCAAGTGATCACCCCCGGGGAGTACGAAGAGTACCTCTTCGTCATGTACGACCCCGATGAAGGCGGCCGGTACTTCCGGGTAGACGACAACGGCAACGGACTTTTCCCGGCCAACGATTCGGATATCGATTTTCTCTCGGATGCCATTGCCCTGCCCGAACGGAACCCCGTAGAACTTACCATCCCAACGGAATCCTTTAGTAGTCTGGCCGATGTGGTTCCCGATCCCATCGTCTGCGTCATACCTGCGGATATCGCGGTCTACGACCCCCCCCAGGGAATTAACGGACGCTTTGATGCGGCCTTCACCCCCCTGGGCCACCCGATGAACGGAAATGAGGTAGTAGTGGCCATCCGGGAAGATGGCCGGATGGTGGGCCCCGGGAAATGTGTATCTCAGGATGCGACCACGGGCACCTATTTTTTCGAAGAGATCAAGATTACCCGTACCCTGGATTGCGTAACCGCCGTCGAGGCAGTGCTCGGGCCCAGTGATAACAATCCCGCAGCCCAACAAGCTATCGCGCAGTGCGAGGCGGGCAAAAATACGGACCGCTCGCTACAAGTGCTCGCTCCCGGGGAGTACGAAAAGTACCTTTTCGTGATGTACGACCCCGATGAGGGGGGGCGGTACTACCGGATCGATAACAATGGTACCGGCGCGTTCCCGGCCAACAATTCGGATATCGATTTCCTGCAGGATGCCATCCCCCTCCCGAAACGGAACCGGGTCGGATTACAAGTACCTTCCGATTTTTCCGGGAGCCTGTCGGAAACCGCTCTGCCGGTCGAGTTCGTTTCCTTTACGGGAACGGCAAGGGACGGCTCTACCTACCTGGAGTGGGCAACGGCCACCGAAACGGAAAACGACTATTTTGAGATCGAGCGATCGTTCGAGGGCGTTGCCTTCACCGCCATTGGACGGGTGGCGGGGGCGGGGGATTCCCGCACGATGCTGCATTACGCCTTTCAGGACGAACAGCCTGGCTCTGGCACAACCTACTACCGGCTGAAACAGGTAGACTACGACGGTAGCTTTGCCTACTCCGACATCATTAGCGTACAGTCCGACGGTAACAGCGAATTCAATCTGAAATTAACACCCAATCCCGCCTTCGGTAACGTAGTTGTCATGACTAAACCGTACGAACGGGAGACTACGGTGGGTCTGCTCGATCTGTCGGGCCGAATGCTTCGGCGATGGACTATGCCCCCTACGGTCGGCAGTATATCGCTTAACATCCGCGATCTACCCCAGGGGACTTACGTCATCCGTACCGTTTCGGGGAATGAAAGCCACATAGCCAAACTGGTAAAACGGTAGGTAAAAATCTTTTAAGTGTTTGATTACGAATCACTACGGTGATCGTGTCAGTAGTATCTCGTATCATGAATGAGCCCCACTACTTAAAAGTGGGGCTCTATTGATTACGATCGCACCCGCGCGCCGCCGCCCGCAACCGCACCCGTACCGGCCGATCCTGGTGCAGCGTGACGTACGGTTTGGGCACTGGCTCGGCGAGTTTTCCTACCGCTTCCAACGCGTAGTTTTCGACGACGTGCCGGAGAAACAATTGCATCTCCAGCATCGCGAAGTGGTTGCCGATGCACTGCCGGGGCCCGCCGCCGAAGGGGAGGAAACTGAAGGGGTGGCGCTCTTTTTTTAGGTCGGGGTGCATGCGGTCGGGGCGAAAAACCTCCGGATCATCGTAGTAGGCCGGGTTGTGGTGGATGCCGTAAATGAAAATACCGATGGTGTGGCCGGGGTCGATGGTGAAACCCGCGGCCTCGTCGGGGCCTAGGGCTACCCGGTCGGTGATCCAGGCCGGGGGGTAGAGGCGCATACTCTCCTCGATGACCCGGGTGAGGCGCTCGTCGGAAGGGTCGGCGTGGAGGCGATCGAGCTCGGCGGGGTGGCGCAAAAGGAGCCAGAAGGTCCAGGTCAGGGCATTGGCGCTGGTCTCGTAGCCGGCGGCGAAGAGGATGAGGATCTCGTCGATGAGGCGGTCGTCGGACATGGACTCGCCGGTATCCTCGTAGCGGGTGTCGAGCAGCATCTGGAGTAGATCGTCCCGTTCACTGGATTCACGGCGGGAAACGATTTGCCGCTTGATCAGCGCGCGGCTTTCCCTGGCCAGAGCGAGGTGACGGCCCTCCAGCCCGGTCCAGCGCAGGGGCGCGCGCAGGAAGGGCAGGCGGATGGGGTAGATGATGTAGGCCTGCAGCTTATCGAGGATGGCGTGCAGCCGCCCGGTTTCCGCCTCCCCGAAGCCGCGGGTGAACAGGGCGCGCACGATGATGCGGAAGGCGACTTGGCGGGTGAAGCGGAAGAGGTCGAGCTCGGGTTGCCGTGCCGCCCGGGCGCATTCCTCGTCGATGACGGCCTGCATCTCGGCGGTGAGGGCGGCCATCCGCCGGCGATGGAAGCCGGGCTGGATCAGGCGGCGCTGCCGCAGCCAATCGTCACCGCTGTTGGTGAGTAGTCCGAAACCCAGATACTTCCCCATCTGGTCGGTCTGTATTTCGCTCTTCTCGTAGTTGCGGTGGTTGCGCTGGAGGACGTGGCGGGCCACCTCGGCGTCGCGGGTAAAGTGGGTGACGCGGGAGCCGCCGACGGAGAGCAGGAAGTTATCTCCGTAGCGCTGCAGGTATTCGGTGAAGACGGGAATGGGGCGGCGGGCCAGGCGGAG
>CAZKPE010000048.1:0-19962 GCA_964554545.1 uncultured Lewinella sp. | reverse complement strand
TGCAGACCAACACCGGCAACATCATCTCGACTATAAGCGTCGGTCTGCCCGAAGGAGCCCGCTACTACACCAGCAACTCGGGGCGCTACCTGGTCGTTACCGACCGGGCGAATAACAAACTGCGGTTCTTCGATTCCGGCGTCATCAATCACGTCGACCATGGCCACCAGGAAAACGTCGGCTGGCTCGACCTGGTCGTGGAGGCCCCGCTACCCACCCACTACGCCAGTACCGGCGGCCACGTCGTAATCTTCAACGACGGCGACGGCTCGATCACTTACGTCAACGAAGCGCAGCTCGAGCTGCCCGGCTACGAGCCGAAGATCTTCACCTTCCCCACGGTAGCCCACCACGGGGCCGGCTTCCGCCTGCGCAACGGACAATTCGCCACTACCTTCAAGAACAACACCGAGCCCGGCGGCATCCCACAGATGGTCAAGTTCCTGGATTCCGACGGTAACCTCATCGACGACAACGGTGGCGTGGAGGTCGAAGGCATTCACGGGGATGCGACCAACGGGGAGTTCGGGGTATTCGGTTCCACGGACGGCATCATCCTGGTCGATGATCGGGGGAACATCGACCTGATCCCGAACATCGACTCCCTAAGCGGTGATCGCGGCTACTGGATCGGTAGCGTCAAGGGGCACGATAATTCGACCAACTTCTTCGGCCGGGCCCGGGAGGTCGGTGCTTTCCTTATCAATCCAATCGCGATGAGCCTGACGCCCCTTTACGAAGGAAAGGACGTAGCGGGAGATATGCTGAGCGCCGATGGGGCCCACTACATTCTCCACACCACCGACAACCACCTCCGGGTCTACGATTCGGCAACCGGCAACCTGATTGCCGACCGGGCGGTAGAAATGGTCAATATCCCCAACCTGGAGACCGGCCTCCCCTCCGAGCCGGGCACCGGCATGGACGAGAACGACCCGGTGCTGGTCACCTCCGATAAGTACCTCTACATCCTCGCGCCCAACCGCACGACGGTCAAGGTGCTGGAGATCGCCAGCCTGAAGCACGTACACACCATCGCGCTCGACGCGTCGGTACAAAGCATCGCGAAGAACGGATTTACAGAGGAGTAAAGGGAACCGAAGTGGACTGGGGCTTGTCTTGTTTCCGGAACGTCCCCACTTCTATATGCCCCGCTACAATACCAAGGCTCAGTCCACCATCCTCGATCTCCTGCAGAACGAATCCAACGCCCTCAGCCACGAAGACATCATGGCCCGCGCCGGTAACGATATGGACCGGGTGACCGTCTACCGCATACTCAACCGCTTCGTGGAGCGCGGCCTGGCCCACCGGATAGTGGCCGACGACGGGCGGCAGTACTTCGCCAGTTGCCAGGAGGGCTGCGACCACGCCGCGGAGGTACACGAGCACGCCCACTTCCGCTGCACGGTCTGCAATACGGTGGAGTGCGTCCCGGGGGACATCGATGTAAACCTGCCGATGGGCTACAGCGTGGACAACTGCAACATCATTCTTTCGGGGAGTTGTCAGACCTGCGCTGATCAGGCGTAGATATCCACGCAGATCGTCAGTCATTGGGTCCCGTCCTATCCGCCGGTTTCCCAGGCGGCGGCCTGCATGGGGTTGGTCTTTTGCGCGAACGCAGGTGCAAGCAGGATCGGTAAGGAAAACAACAAGTCAGTGCTCACCCGGGGTCCAAGGGCGTGTAAGCCGGGTCACGGGCGGTGAGCGCGAAGACCTGTTTACCTTTACCGTATGATGACCGAGGAACGCCTACTGGAGGCCCTGCGCCGGAAAATCGAGGCCTGCCTCGGCTGGGGATCATCCAGCCAGTGGACGAACGCGGACTTCCACACCCTGAGCGAACGAATCGCCGACGTCACCGGCACCACCCTTAGTCATTCCACCCTCAAGCGGGTCTGGGGAAAGGTCAGCTACCGCAGTCAGCCCAGCACGACGACCCTGGATGCCCTGGCCTCCTTCGCCGGTTACGATAGCTGGCGTGCCTACCGGGCGGAACGTCAGCAGTCCAGCCCCGAAGTCAGTAAGCCGATTACGGCGGAAACCACCGTAGCGGCTGGCCCCAAACGCAATTTGTTGCTGATACCGATCGGGATAGGACTATTAGCCCTCCTCGGCCTGATCCTGGTCCAGTCATTTTCGCCCGCTGAGCCGACGGGAAAGACCGAAGCGCTGCCTCCCCTCAATCCCGACGACTACCACCTTTCCTTCCGCCCCGTCACCACCGGCGTACCTAATTCGGTAGTCTTCGAATACACTGCCGACCAAGCCCCCACGGAGGAGGTATACCTCCAGCAAAGTTGGGACCCGCGGCGTCGGGAAAAACTCGACCGCAATCAGCATACCCACACCTCGATCTACTACCTGCCGGGCTTTTACCGGGCCAAACTGCTGGTCGGCGACCAGGTGGTACAGGAACGGGAGGTACTGATCTCCAGCGAGGACTGGGTCGCGGCTGTTGACGTGGAGCCGGTGCCCGTCTACCTGCCCCTGTCGAGCGTTCGGCGGGAAGGCCGCCTGGCGGTGACCGAAACCCAACTGACCGAACTGGACATCGACCTCCAGCCCCGGCCCCCCAGGACGACCTTCGTGAATGTAGGCCAGCTCGATGATCTCTGGTCCGACGACTTCACCTTCCGCACCCGCCTGCGCCACGACTACGCGACCGGGGCGGCGGCCTGTCAGCACGCCCGGGTTCTGCTGCTACTCAAGAACGGGGCCATCATCATCCCCCTGAGCGCCCCCGGCTGCGTAGCCGACCTCGAACTCTACGCCGGCGGAAAGACGATCGACGGACGGAAGACGGACCTTTCCGCCTTCGGGGCAGTCGGCGATAGCTGGCTGGAACTGACCTGCACCGGCCGCAATGGCCTGCTGACCTTCGGGATCAACGGTCGCCAGGTTCTGCAACTGGAAAGCGAGGAAGAACCCAAGGAGATCATCGGCATCCGCTACGAATTCTCCGGTATGGGCTCAGTCGATGAGCTGCGCTTCGGCAACGGTTCGGGGGATGTCTGGATCGAGCAGTTCTAAGCTTGCACCTGCGCGCCGCCGCCGCCGGCAGACGGCTATCACTATCCCCTACACCCCAAACTCCACCCGAACCCGCTCCACATAATCCAGTTTTTCCCAGGTGAAGGTCTCGACCTCCACCGTCCGTTCCTCCCCCGATCCGTTGCGGAAGGTCAGGGTCTTGGTTTCCGGCGCGCGGCCCATGTGGCCGTAGGCGGCCGTATCCAGGTAGATGGGCTTGCGGAGTTGTAGGCGCTGCTCGATATGGTAGGGGCGCATATCGAAGATTTCGGCCACCTTGCCGGCGATCTGGGCATCGGTCAGGCCGACTTTTGAAGTGCCGTAGGTATTCACGTAGATATTGGTCGGCTCGGCCACCCCGATGGCGTAACTGACCTGCACCAGGATCTCGTCGGCCACCCCGGCGGCGACCAGGTTTTTGGCGATGTGGCGGGTGGCGTAGGCGGCCGAGCGGTCGACTTTGCTGGGGTCCTTGCCACTAAAGGCACCGCCCCCGTGGGCTCCCTTGCCGCCGTAGGTGTCGACGATGATCTTGCGACCGGTCAGGCCGGCATCCCCGTGGGGACCGCCGATGACGAACTTCCCAGTGGGATTGACGTGGTAGGTGATCGCGTCGGTGAAGAGGCGTTGTATCTCGGGCTCCAACTGTGCCTGAACGGCCGGGATGACCTGCTGGATCACATCCTGCCGGATGCGCGCAAGCATAGTCTCATCGTCGGCGAAGTCGTCGTGCTGGGTGGATACAACAATGGAGTCGATGCGGATCGGCCGGTGGTCGTCGTCGTATTCGATCGTGACCTGGCTTTTGGCGTCGGGGCGCAGGTAGGAGATTGCCTGCCCCTCCCGACGAAAGGCGGCCAACTCCCTCAGGATGCGGTGGCTCAGGTCGAGAGCCAGGGGCATGTAGTTGTCCGTTTCGTTGGTGGCGTAGCCGAACATCATGCCCTGGTCGCCGGCTCCCTGGGCTTCGGCCGTAGCGCGGTCCACGCCCTGATTGATATCGGGTGACTGCTCATGGATGGCCGAGAGCACGCCGCAGCTATTGGCCTCGAACATATACTCCGACTTGGTGTAGCCGATGCGGCCGATGATCTCCCGTGCGAGCTGCTGCACGTCCAGGTAGGTGGAGCTCTTCACTTCGCCGGCCAGGACGACCTGTCCCGTGGTGACCAGGGTCTCACAGGCCACTTTGGAGTCGGGGTCGAAAGCCAGAAAGTGATCGAGGAGGTGGTCGCTGATCTGGTCGGCAACCTTATCGGGGTGGCCTTCGGAAACGGACTCGGAAGTAAACAGGTAGGGCATGCGGTGGAGGGTGAAATGGAAGGGCCGCAAGGTAGGCAATCCGCAGACTTTCGCTGCAGCGGGCGAACACTTCCGGGCTATGTGGTATCATCCCATTATGTCTGCTTCCCCCTCCACTTCCTCCGCTCTGCCCTTCACCGGCGTCGTCCAGCACTATGCCTGGGGCGGCCACTCATTCCTCCCGGAATTGCTCAATCAACCAGCCCCCCAGGAGGAACCCTGGGCCGAACTCTGGATGGGTACCCACGCCAAGGGGCCAGGCCAGCTGGAAGACTCCGAAGATTCCCTGCGCGACCGCATCGAACGCCACCCCCGCCAGCTGCTCGGCGAGGAAGTAGCCCACCGTTTCGCCAACCGACTCCCCTTCCTCTTCAAGGTGCTGGACGTGAAGGACATGCTCTCCATCCAGGTGCATCCCACCAAGGCGGCCGCCGAGGCAGGCTTTGCCCGGGAGGAAGCTGACGGCCCACCCCGCGACGCCCCGGATCGCAACTACCGCGACGATAACCACAAGCCCGAACTCGGGGTGGCCCTGACCGATTTTTACCTGTTGCATGGCTTCCGGCCCGAAGCGGATATTCGGGCTACCCTGGGGCAAATAGCGGAATGGGCCGAGTTGGAAGAACCCCTGAATAAGAGCGGCGTCCGCGGGCTCTACGCCCACATCATGCAGGCCGACCAACAGGAGGTGGACCGCCTCCTCCAGCCCCTCGCGGACCGGCTGGCATCCCGCGAGGACCTCCGGCGCGATGAGCCGGCCTTCTGGGCCAAGCGGGCCGTGGAGCAGTATAGTATGGATGGCCACCACGATCGCGGCATGTTCTCCATCTTTTGGTTCAACCTCGTGCACCTGCGCCCCGGCACCGGCATCTTCCAGGATGCGGGCATCCCCCACGCCTACCTGGAGGGCGTCTGTATCGAACTGATGGCCAACAGCGACAACGTCCTGCGCGGCGGCCTTACTCCTAAGCACATCGATGTACCGGAACTAATGAAGCACACCCGCTTTGAGGCCGTGACACCGCAGATCCTCCAACCCGCCGAGGCCGGGAACGGGCTCATGACCTACCCCACCCCGGCTCCTGACTTCGCGCTCTACCGCGCCGCACTGGGAAAGGGGGAAGCAGTACAGCTCGCGCGCTTTACCGGTCCGGTTATCGCTTTGCTGGTAGAAGGGGAAGCATCATTTGAAGGGGGCAGGATGAATACCGATCACCGTACGACCTTCTTCCCGGCAGGCAACCAGGACCGGCTCATAGCCACCGCCGATAGCATCCTTTTCCTGGCGACTGTGGGCTAAACAAATAAAGGCTTGCCGGCGAACCGACAAGCCTCTGCAACGGGAGATAAAAATTTACGCTGGATATGGATTTAACGGATAAGCGTCAAATCACCAGAATATAGCTGGTTGCTTCCATCGATAAACTCGATGTCCACCGTCCACACGTAAACAGAACTTGGTAGTCGTTTGCCATTCAGGGTACCGTCCCAGCCAACCCCCACGGAACCGGTCGGGCAGTCAGTACACTCATATACCATGGCGCCGAAACGATTCATGATGCGCAGGGACCGGATGCGTTCTACCGCACCGGGCTTGACGTCGATACCGAAGGTCTCGTTAAAGCCGTCCCCATTCGGGCTGAAGGCGTTGGGGATGTACAGCTTGGACCGGTAGCCTTTGTCGACCCGTACCCGCAGCGAATCTTCGGCCGCACAGCCATGCTCGTCCATCAGATCGATGGAATACATCCCATCTTCCAGGGGATAGGCATCGGTGTACGCGGAGTTAGGATTGAGGATCGAGTCCCCTACCCAGCTGATCTCCTGGATGTTCCGGGGAGGGAAGACATTCACGCTCAGCGCGACCGGATCCCCCAGCTCGACGAAAGTATCGCGGGTAGCCGTCTGAATTTCAGCGGTGAAACCCGGATAAACGGTCACCAGCATGGCGGTATCCAGCGAACATCCGTTGGCGGAGGTGGCGCGCATGCTGAGGACGTAGTCCCCCAATTCAAAGTAGGGCCGTGCTACGGGTTCATCCGATACAATACCATTACCATAGTCGATCTCCCAGCCGGTGAGCGGGGCGCGAAGGTCCAGGGGATAATCAGTATTGGAGCAGATGGTGGATGGAGCGGAGAAATCCACCGGGTCGCCATCGTAGGTTTCTACCGTAATGTCGAGGCTGTCGGTGGCCGTACACCCGTTCAGACTGACTGCCTCGGAAAAGACCCGGTATTCGCCAGGTTCCTCGTAGATGTTACGGGCCTCGAAATCCTGGGAAAAGGTGCCGTCACCTAAATCCCAGTGGATGCCGTAGGGCAGGTTTTCCGTAGCGGTTGAAACGAAAATCATTTCACTGCCGATGCAATTGTCGCCAGTCGTGATCGCCTCGAAGGACGCGTCGGGGGCCGGACGGATACGTACGTCCGTGCTAAAACTGTCGAGCCCGCACAACCGGGATGCGATATCGATCCGATACACGGTGTCGCGATCCGTATCGTAGGTATGGGTAATGGTTCCGAGTTCGCCGACCAGCTGCGGACTGGAGCCATCGCCCCAGTTGACGAAGGAAAGCGCACCGGGGGTGGAAGCGTTCGTAAGGTTGATCTCGGCCTGAGCGCAAATGTCCTCGTAGTCCAGTCCGAAGGCTGCCTCGGTCAGGATCGGCAGGACGTAGATCGTGTCCACGGCCGTCATGTCCGGGCAACTGATGTTGGAGCCTTCCAGGATAATGGGGTATTTCATCACATCCTCTTCAGTGTTCCGCAGCACCAGGGTTTCGGGCAGGCGGTTGGTTTCCCGCCCGTCGGGAAAGGTGACGCGGAAGTTATCGGCATTCACGCTGGTGTTCTGCAAGAAGATGGTGTCGTCGCTACAGACCGTATTGTTGTCGTTCAATACATCGTAACTGACGCGGAACCGCAGCGGCAGGACCACGCCGAAGGTATCGGCGGTCGTATAGCAGACATTGGTAACCGCCGCGTTCACGGCCAGCACCTCCGCCGAGATGGGGCGCAGCAGCTCGATGCGGGGCTCGGCTTCCGTACTCTGTTCTAGGGTGGACCAGGACCAGTCGTAGGTGTGCTCCTCGGGTTGGTTGCCGAGGGAGAAGTCGATCGTTAGCGAATCACAGGCCGTGCTGTCCATCGCGAAGGAAAAATCCAGTTCGGGGGGGAAGAGCACCTCGAACTCCTGGAAGGTAGTGTCCGAGCAGGCGCCTTCGGGGAAGGCCACGATCTGGCGTAGGGTGTAGCGGCCGGGGTTCCGCATGACGAAGCGGGCTTTTTCCTGGTTACAGGCCCGTTGCCCCGTTTCCATGATCTCGTAGCAGAGGGTACGGGCCGTCGACCGGTTCTCGACGAAGATCGGTTCCAGTCCGGCATAGATTGCACCTGCGTCCGCGCCCCCCGCCTCGCAGGTTTCCGTAACGATCTCGAAGGTGGCGGTGGGATATTCCTGCACCTGAATGGTGAGGGTGTCTTCGCCGCCACAGACGCTAAGGCTGGAAAAGGCAATGCGGTACGTCCCTACGTTGAGCCCCTCGGTGCTGAAAACGTTGTCCGTCACCCCGGTACCGGAATACCGCCCCGCCTGAAGGGCGTACAGATCAACCGATTCCCCCATACAGATGGTGGGGTTGATGCCCTCGTAAAACTCCTGGGGAATGACGTGAAAGAGAAGCGGATACTGGGCGCCGCAGCTATCCGTGACCAAGACTTCCGCATCCCCCGATACCACGGAGGGGTCGAATACATTGTCGGCGACCCCGGGGCCCCGGATATCGAGCACGTTTTCGGGTTTGGAGACATAGTCGAGCAGGTTCACGGTCGGGTCTACGGTACAGAGGGTATCCACTTCGCTGATGTCGATGAGCAGGGCCGAGCCGTCGCGGACGCGTATGTTGACCGGGATATCGAAGATTTCCCCACAGACGTCACTACCCGTGGCGGTGAGCACGAAGTTGCCGGGTTGATCGAAGCTTAGCTTAGGGCATTTTGAGGTGGAATCGCTGATGAAGACCCCTTCCCGGTCGGCGCGCCAGATGATATTCTCCGGAGTGGGTAAATACTGCAGACTGGCACACAGATCGAGTATGTAGCCCGTACAGGTGACGATATCTTCGAGCACTTCGATCGTTTGCCCTCGCTGGGTGGTGATGTAGAAGGTGTCAGCCACGGCCGAGCACCACTGGTTGGAGGCGTTGATGATGATGGTCCGCACCCCGGCCTGGTTATTGTCGATGAAAATATCGGGGTTCGGTGCCGTGGGGTCAGAAAAGGTGACCCCTTCGGAAGGGCTGCTCCAATTGAACTCCGTGGCAAACTCGTACTGGGTATTCGTCTGCACGATGATCTCCGGGTCGCACAGCTGGGCGGTATCCAGAATGTAGCTTAGGTCGATCGTCGGGGTAGGCCGAATGGTGAATGGCTTTTCGTAGACATATTTTTCGCAGCCTTTGAACGAGGTCACTTCCAGACCGACGACGTGGGTACCGGGGCCGGGAAACTCGATATTGTTCAGCGTCGGTCCCGTCTGTCCTTCCAGCAGCTCGCCGTTCATGTACCACTGAAATGACTCCACCAGCTCCTGACTGCACAGAACGGAGGTGAAGTTGATGATGAAGGGCTCCTCGATACAGATCAGGTCGCTGGTCTTGATGTCGACGATGGGGTTCGGCACCACCCGGAAGTCGTAGGTACCCCGTTGGTTGTCGCCCCGCTCGTCCACGCAGTCTTCCCGGGTCACGATCAGGGCACCCTGGTACTCATAAAAGCGGGCATCGGCCGAGGGCGGCAAGGGGGTGCCGAGGGGTTGCGCACAATCGAAGAGGAAGCGCCGCTCCACCGTCACGGTATTCACGACGTTGGTGTAGAGGGTGTCGGTACCGTCAGGAAAATCGACCCGGTAGGTACCCGGCTCGCCGTTGTTGAAAATCTTGAAATCGATGTCCACGTAGCCCGCGCTGTCCGCGCAAAACGTGTTCGTAGGGGGCAGTAAAAACGGCTCCTCCTCACTACAGGTGGTCTGCGCCAGCAGCGGGCCGGCGGAAAAAAAAAGCATCCAACACGTCAACGAATAGAGTAAAGTCTGGGGCATAGAAGCAACGGTTGGGGCTTAACCGTACCTGGCCTGACAAAGGGCGCACATTCCCATTTCGGGAATGACATACCGGACTACCGGTGACCAAAGGCTCGAGTCTATTCTACCCGGCTATTTTCCTTTTGAGAGACGCTGGCACGTGGCCATACACAATAAAACGATGAGCCTGAAAAGCCCGAAATACAAAACATATGCCCCAAGAATGGGGCGTACCTATCAAATGCATCTCACCCGCCAATTATTGCGGAAGACGTTAAATTCTTACCAAAAGATAAGATCGGGCGCGGGCGCAGGTGCAGTCTTTACCGCAACAACATGACATCCCCGCGAAACTGCTGGACCGTACCATCGGTGAAGGCAATCTCGGAGACCCAGATGTAGACGCCCGAAGGGGCATCTTTCCCGTCGACCTGCCCGTTCCACCCTTCGTTGGCACCCGCGAGCGGGCAATCCCGGCATTCGTAAACCAGGCTCCCCCAACGGGAGAGGACGCGGACATAGGGAATACCCGCCACGGTGTTGGGCTTAGCCTGAATGGCAAAGCGGTCATTGCGGCTATCCCCGTTGGGGCTGAATACGTTCGGTACGTAGATGCGTTCGGCGTATTCAGTACGCACCCGCACCAGCACCGAGTCACTTGCCACGCAGCCGTACTCATCCCCGACCGTGAGTCGGTAGAGTCGGTCTTGCGTAGGCAGAAAAACGGGGGAGAGTTGGTTGAACTGCGCCCGGATGCTGTCCTGACTACCCCAATTTATCGAAAGCAGGGGTCGGTCCGGATCGATAATGAAGCCAAGTTGTACCTCGTCCCCCAGTTCCACTTCGATCGTTGTCGAGTCGGGCAGGATCGTCACATTGAGGGCGGGAAAGACCTCGATGAGGGCGGAAGTGTCCGTCCGGCAGCCATTCGCATCGCGCGCCGTCACGGTCGCCAGATAGATCCCCTCCTCCTGGTAGGGGATGGAAACCGCCTGGTCGCTTACTAGCCCATTGCCGTAGTCATAGCTCAATCCGGAAACCGCGGGAGCTACAACGCCGAGGTCGAGCGGACTGTCGACGCAGGTGGTGGCCGGAAAGACCGCGCTCAGGGTCCCACCGCCGTAGGTTTCGATCCGTATATCCCGACTGCTGGAGGATGAACAACCGTTCCGCGTTGTGACGGTAAGGGCGACGGTGTACAGACCGGGGGTCGCATAGGCGTGCGTGGGCCGTGCTTGTCCGGAACCGGTTCCGTCCCCGAAATCCCAACTCAACGTATTCGCCCCTTCGGCGGCATCAGGAATAAATTGGAGGCTATCGGTAATGCAGCGGCTGCCGGATTCCAACAGTTGGAAATTGGCGTCGGGGATGGAGTATACCGGCACGTCGGTGGTGAAAATGTCCGTACCGCATAGTGAGCTTTCCATTCGAATACGGAACACCGTATCGACCGTAGTGGAAAAAACGTGAACTGCCGTATCCCGGTTGCCGACAATTTCGGGGGTGCTTCCATCTCCCCAGAAAACCAGGCTGCTCGCGCCGGGCGAACTGAGATTGTTCAGGATGACCGAGGCCGGTGAGCAGCTTTCGTCGTAGGCCAGATTGAATGCGGCCCGCGTCTGTACCGGCAGTATGAACAGGGTATCCGTGTAGGTTGCCGGCGGGCAGTTGCGGTTGGTTCCGCGTATGGTAATGGGATACTCCAGTATGCCGTCCCCGGGGTTGGTCAGCACCAGCCGCTCCGGAAGGGATGAAGCCGTGCTGCCGTCGGGAAAGGTGACGGTAAGCTGATCGAAGGCCATTGAGTTGTCGACTAACAAGGCGGTGTCGCCGGAGCAGACCGTCCGGTTGTCGTTTAGAATTCCAAAGTCCACCCGGAAGGCCAACGGGGCCACGATGTCGAAGGTATCCCGGAAGACAAAGCAGCCATTGGTGGCCGTGACCCGTGCGGAGACGACTTCCGGACTGGAAGGTTTCGGCAGCCGGAGCGCCGGGCTGGCTTCCTCCGACACCGAGCCGGAGGAGAAGGACCAGAAGTAGGTCACCGAGGTGTCCGGGGCAAGTGCCGTTAGATCGATGGTGAAACTGTCGCAGCTGCTGCTGTCCACGGCCATGGTGAACCGCTGCATGATCGGCGCCACCACCTCGATCACCCGTTCGGTCGTGTCCTGGCAGGCGCCCCGGGGAAAGGAAACGATCTGACGAAGGGTATAGGTCCCGGCCGAATCGAAATTGAGTACGGCAAACTCCTGTTCGCAAATTTGCAGCCCGGTTTCCAGGACTTCGTAGCAGGTTACCGTGGCAGCCGAAGCGTTTTGCAGGGTTATTTCTTGTCCGGTCGCGTATTCGGAAACGACAGAATCGGCTTCACAGCCTTCCGGGGATATGGTAAAGTCCGCTACCGGCCGCTCTTCCACGATCACGACCACCGTATCGGTGATACCGCAAGTTTGCGAACTGCTGTAGCTGATCCGGTAGGTTCCGACACCTACATCAGTCGACCGAAATACGCCCCGCTGGTCAACCCCCGAACCGATGTAGGTTCCGGCCTGGAGGAAAGGCAGGTCAATTTCTTCTCCCAAGCAGACTTTCGGGCCCGGCTGGTTAAAGCGCTGCGGACTGACCACATTCAAGGCGATTTCGTACACCGACCCGCAGGTATCGACCACCGAAAGGCGAATGTCTCCAATTATCTCCCCAGGGTCGAATATACTATCCGTCACTCCCGGCCCGGAAATTGACACCACATTAGCCGATGGAGAGATATACTCCAGTAGATTGACCGGACCGTTCGTCGCACATAGCGTATCGATAAGATCGAGGTCGAACGAGAGCGGTCGACCGTCCCGGACGGTTACAGTCAGTTCCTCGCGGAAGGGTAGCCCACAGGCATCGATACCGCTCGCTACCAGGGTGGCGGTGCCCGACTCGCCGAAGGTTACGACCGGACAGAGGGAATCGCCATTCTCAATGGTCGATCCGGGCACATCCGTGGACCAACGAATGTTATCCGGTACGGGGATGTAGGTGATTTGCTCACAAAAATCGAAGGGTACGCCGCTACAGGTCTCGAGTGGCCCTTCCACGGCAATTACTTGCCCTACACCTGTCCGCAGAACGAGCGTATCCGCTACGGAAGGGCAGGTTTCATTGCTGGCGGTCAGAATAATCAGCCGTTCTGCCGGTTCGCTGTTGTTCACCGTAATAAGGGGTTCGGCGACGGTGGGGTCGGAGAAAACGACGTCATCGGAGTTCGACGTCCAAACGAAGGTGCTCACATTGGAAGCCGAGGTCCTTACCGGAATGGTCAGGAAGGGAGAGCAGAGCTGGCTGCTGTCCACTTGAAAACTGACGTCCAGGCGCGGCCCCGGCTCAATTATAACGGGCCGTTCGAAATAGAAGGCATCGCAGCTTCTGGAGTTCGTTACGCGTAAGCCCACGACGATCTCGCCGGTTTCATTCACCCGAACATCCGGCAGGGTCGGCCCCGTGCCACCGGGTACCGCCTCCCCATTCAGAAACCACTGGTAGGATTCGACGAGGAAGCGATTGCACAGAACGGGTGAAATGTTCAGAACAAAGGGCAGATCCGTACAGCTTTCACCAATGGCCTGAATATTGAGGATCGGATTGGGGATGATTCCGAAATCGTAGGTCTGCCGCGGGGGGTCCCCGTCTCCGTCCACGCAGTCGATTCGCTCAATCCGTAGTTCCCCTTCGTAGCTGTAGAAGGGCTCATCCGCGGTAGGCGGCCGGGGCGATCCCGGAGGGGATGCGCAGTCGAAAAAGAAGTCGCGTTCAATCCGTACGTTATCGGCAACGCCAAAGTAGGTGGTATCTTCTCCATTCGGGAAAATCACCTTGTAGTCTCCGGGCTCCCCGTTATTGACCAGGTTGAACCCGATGGTCGCCACCCCGGTGGTGTCCACGCAAAATATCCGGGAGTTGGGTAGAAAGAATGCATCCTCATCGGGGTTGCCACACGAGGCCTGCCCGAAACTGGGTACTCCAATAAAGAGCAGCCCGAAAAGGGTGAGCAAAGGTCTAAACATATCCAGATTCCAAAGCGTGATTCAAAAACAATTCGACTCGGCAGCTACTCCCATTTCGTAGAACGGCTCTCCCGATTCGCTCCGTGCAAGGAGCCGATAATTGGGTTGTGCATAGGGTCGGGGTACCGCGGCTGAACACGGGCGCTCAAAACCGCTTCAATTCGCTAAGACGTAGGTGCCGGGGCGAAGATAAGTTGTAGGTTCCGGAGTAGTAACGTCCGGATTTGCCGCAAGTTGCCTAAAACCGGGAGAAGGCCGTGAATAGACGTTCTGACATCCGTCCCTCCTTCACCGCCTCCAGGTAGTCGGTCTCGCTACAGGCCACCAAACGCCCCCCCGCGGGAGCGGGTCCATTTCCGGGCACTTCCAGCCACCAGCGCCCCGTCGCCCGCGATTTCCAGAAGGTCAGTTCCCCGATTTCCCCGGCGTGGGTGGCGTAGGCGACCAGCCCCTCGGTGGTTACCGGAAAATCGCCGGTGCGCTGGCTGACCCCGTGTAAAAAGTACCAGGCCAATTGGGCGTACGCCGCCGCGGTCAGTTGGCGGTCCGCATCCTCGGCCTCCTCGCCCTGATAGCCGAACAGGCCGAAAGAGGAAAGGCGGTCGCTGGCCCCCGCGTAGTAGGCCAGCTGCCCGGCCTCCAGTAAACTGAATCCCGAGGCGTGCAGACCGGCCTGGGCGGGAGCTTCCTGCCGGGTGAGCGCACCGATATTGATCGTGATGATTTCCGCGTCGCGAATGGGAGGTTCCAGATCGCGCAAGCCGGCCCGGGCCCGCCCCAACCCGTAGCGCTCAAAGGAGCGCCGTTGGAACAGTTGCCGAAGTCCCGGATCGACCACATGCCGCTGCGACCCGATGTGGGTAAGGTGAAAGACCGGCAGGCGGTCGCGATCCACCGCCGCATCCAGCGTTCCCGGGTGCAGGGAAATATACTGGTCGACGACGCAGAGCCCGATGGGCCGGTTTAGTTCGGCAAATGCTTGGTACTGGGCCGCCAGCAGTCGCTCCTCGCTACCGATGAGCAGGGGGACCACTCCGGCCTGGAGCAGCTCCCGAAGCAGCGGGATGGCTACCTGGGGCGTGGGCTTGCGTAGGTTGCCGAGGTCACCGACCGATAGGTCTCCAAAGTCCCAGTAGTGCCCAAACAGCTGAATGCGTACCTGGTCGGCGAAGCCTCCGTCCAGACCGATTATCGCCACCCGTAGCCCGTCACCCCTACCGCTCAGGCGACCACCGAGCCGTCCGCTAAAGGTGGATGGGCTGATTTCAGAAGGGGATAACCAGGGCGTGTACATATACGGTGCGCGAAGGTAGATAATCCGCCCTACCTTTGCGCCAGTTGCCCCGGTTTCACCCTAACCGCAAAGACGTTGACGACTATGAATCGAGTTTGCTTCGTAAGCCTCCTGCTGCTGGGCGGCTTCCTCCCGGTCTGTCTGGCCCAGGGCACCCCCATCGCCACCGACCCCGCTACCGCAGCTCCCCTTAACAAGCGTGACCAGCCCTCCATGTGGGAGGTCGGCGTCAAACCCTACTACGCCTGGGTATCCGGTGACGTGGAGGCCAAATTCGGCTACGGCGGCGGCATCCATCTGCGTAAATCCCTCGACCATATCTTCTCTCTCCGCGTCGACGCCCTCTACGCCAACAATGCCGGCGATAACGGAAAGGCCTTCGACTCGGGAGACGGCAACCGCCGCTTCGAGTCCGAGTGGTTTTCCGGTACGGTACTGGGCGTCGTGACCATGAACAACTTCAACTTCCGCGGCGATACCCGCTCGCTCAACATCAACGCGATGGCGGGCGCCGGTGCGAATACGTTCTTCGGCGAGTACCAGTGTAACGTGAACACCGACAACTTTGGCTGTCGGGAGATCAACCTGCCCTTTCGGGAAGGAAGAAACGGGCGTGTCAAGCGGGCCTTCGCCACCCACTTCAGCATGGGAGCCGGCGTAGCCTACCGGCTCAACGAACGCTTCAACATCGGAGTGGAATACCTCGCCCACCTCCCCGTAGGTAGCCGCGCCGACCGCCTGGACGGCTACACCGCCAGCGTATTCGGTGACGTGCAGCACGTGGCCGGGATCAGCCTGAACATCAACCTGGGCAACAGCAGCCGCCGCACCGAGCCCCGCTACTGGACCAACGCCTTCACCCCCCTAAAAGAGGACGTGGCCGCTCTTAACCGCCGGGTGGACGCGGCCACCACCGATTCCGACGGGGACGGCATCGTCGACTCCATGGACGAGGAGGCCGGCACCCCGACCGGCGTGCCGGTGGATACCCGGGGCCGCACCCTGGACAGCGACCGCGACGGCGTGCCCGACTACCGCGACCAGGAGCCTTTCTTCCCGCCCCGCCCCGGTGAGTCGGTCAACGCGGACGGCGTGGTCACCAACCGCATCGATGCCCCCTTGACCCAGCTGGAAATCCAGGAGATGATCGACACCAGCATCGCCCGTGCGATGGCCCAGGGCAGTTCGGTGACCAATACAACCACCCAGGTAAATACCGGGCTGGGCGCGATCTACCTGCCCATGATCTCCTTCCCGATCAACCAGGCCACTGTCAGCTACAACGATTACGGGGTGTTGGCCAGCATCGCACGCCTTCTTTCCGCTAACCCCGGCGTCCGCCTTATCGTAAGGGGCTACACCGACCGAACCGGGAATGCCAATACCAACCGCCGGTTGTCCTACCGGCGCGCCAGTAACGTGATTGAACACCTGGTGACCAGCCACGGTCTGGCGCGCGACCGGTTCGTGCTTCAGTACCGTGGCGAGGAGGAGGCCATCGTACCGCTGGACCGCAGCCGCGTCAACCGGCGCGTCGAGTTCCTGCAGGCCGGTCCGGAGGCAACCGAAGACGATCCCCCCGAATAAAAAATGGAAGGCCCGCACTCCCTGTAGGAGGCGGGCCCGCCGATCATTTCGCTCTAAAAATCAACTCGATACACACCCCTTTGATACCCGAATTTCCCATTGCGTGGTCCGCCAGCTAAATTTTTTCTTCCTTTTATGACCCGCGTATTGTCCGCTCTCCTCCTCTTCTCCCTCACCGCTCTCCTCCCCGCCCAGGTGATGAACGAGGAATTGACGGGAACCTGGAGCGGTGACCTTTACCAGAACGAAGGAGGCTTCGCCGAGCGATTCGAGCTCTTCTTCGACGTCGAGCAGATCGGTCCGGTACTGCGTGGCACGGCTTTCGTAAGGCTGGGTGAGCTGATGGCCGAGATGCGACTCAGCGGCACCCGGCAGGCCAACGGTTCCTGGCTGCTGCGGGAAACGCAAATCCTGCGCAACAATAAGGCCGGCCTGGCCGTCAGCTGGTGCATGAAGACCTACGAAATTCGATTGTCCTATGAGAAGGGCCGGCTCGTCCTGATCGGACCGTGGTGGGGAGACAGCGAGTTCGGCCCCTGCATACCCGGCACCATCCGGCTGCATCGCCGCAAGCGGGTAGCCCTACTCCTCCGCGGCGAGCACCCCGTTGATGTCCAGTCGCATGGCTAGGTCCATCACGGTCACCACTCCCTCCACGGGGGCGTCGCGGTCGGGAGCGATCAGCATACTGTAGCCGCGGCCGGCTACCCGTTGCAACTGCCCCTCCAGGGTGGCGCGGTCGATGCGGCGGTCATTGAAGAAAAACGCGCCGGACCCATCGATACGTACCTCATCCAGTCGCTCCGTGGCGGGGCTGGCCGGCGTGTCCGAACGCCCGGGAAGCTTCAGGTTGAGCGCATTGGGGGCCACCACTGTCGAGGTCAGCATGAAAAAGATCAGCAGCAGGAAGATGATGTCCGTCAGCGACGACATATTGAATTCCGCGCTAACCTTGGATCGTTTGTTGAGGGCCATAGTGATGGAAGAACTTAACCGGAAATCGGCTGGGTAGCGATGATGGCCCGCGCTTTACGGCTGGCGGCCAGGTTCATGATGGGCGTGATGCGACTGAAGGGCACCCCCGTCTCGGCCACGATCGTCACGGTTGCCTGGGCCTGATCGTTGGTCTGTTCCAGGGCATCCCCCAGGGCGGCCAGGACGGAAGCCTCGGTTACCTTCACGTTGTTCACCCGCAGGGCACCCGACTTCTCCAGCTCCACGACGATATTGGTGGGCGCAACCGTCTGGCTGTCCGATTCCGGCAACTCGAAGGGGCGGATTTGGACGAAGTTCGCCGTCAGCATGAAGAAGATCAACAGCAGAAAGATGATGTCCGTCAACGACGACATATTGAACTGGGGGTTCGCCCGACTTGATCTCTTCAACGGCATAAATGCTCAATTCTCAATCCTCAATCCCCAATCCCCAACCCTCACACCGGTTCCTGCAACAGGTCCATAAATTCCGTAGTCGACCGTTCCATCTTGTACACCGCCCGCTCGACGTTGGCGACCAGCAGGTTATAGCCCACGAAGGCCAGAATGCCGATGAACAGCCCGGCCGCGGTGGTCAGCAGGGCCGAATAAATGCCGCCGGCCAGCACGTCGGGCGTGATGTTCTGGGCGGTCGACATCTCGTAGAAGGCCTTGATCATGCCCGTTACCGTCCCGAAGAAGCCAATCATCGGGGCCGCGCCGGCAATGCTGGCCAGGGTGCTCAGCCCGCGTTCCAGCCGAAAGACCTCCAGGTTGCCGACGTTCTCGATGGCGGCGTCAATGTCCCGTAGTGGCCGACCGATGCGCTGCAGCCCCTTGTCCACCATCCGGGCCACCGGGCTGTCCGTAGTCGTACACAGGGCACGGGCGTTAGCCATATTCCCGGTCTGAATCTCCTGCCGGATGCTGTTCATGAAGCCCTCGTCATCCCGGGCGGCGGCTTTGATGGTGATGTAGCGCTCAAAGAAAATATAGCAGGCGATGATGAAGAGGAAGATCAGGATGCCGACGATGATGATGGTCAGCATGCCGGACTCGAGCAAGACGTCGAGCAGGCTCTCGCTCTCCATGGCGGGCTCCGGCACTTCCAGGTCGAGGTCCCCCTGGGCTTGCAGCAGGAGCATAAGGTAATTCAGCAACATACGGGTGTCTTTAGCGGTGGGGTAACGACGGCGAACGCCAAACTAAGGCGCGCGGCTCCGGCAAATGTAAAGTTTTTGGCGGGGGCGCGGGTGCAATCCTTGCTCAACCATCTAAAGAGCGGGCCGGTTAACTAGCTGACTCCGGCAACGCTCCGGGGTGCCCTAACTTTACCGCATGGATACGCTTATTACCGTTGGCCAGCTCGTGCTCAGTCTGTCGATCCTCATCGTACTGCACGAATTCGGCCACTTTCTGCCGGCCCGCCTCTTCGGGACCCGGGTGGAGAAGTTCTACCTCTTCTTCGACCCCGGCTTCAGCCTGTTCAAAAAACAGATCGGTGAGACCGAGTACGGCATCGGTTGGCTCCCCCTGGGGGGCTACGTGAAGATCAGCGGCATGATCGACGAGAGCTTCGACACCGAACAGATGGACCAGGAGCCCCAGCCTTGGGAGTTTCGGTCCAAACCGGCCTGGCAACGCCTCATCATCATGCTTGGTGGGGTCACCGTGAACTTCATCCTCGGCTTTTTCATCTACGCCATGGTCCTTTTCGCCTACGGGGAGGAGTACTTCCCCACCGAGAACGTGACCAACGGCATCGCCACCAGCGAACTCGGGCGCGAACTCGGCCTGGAGAACGGAGACCGGATCATCCGCGTCGGCGAGCTGCCCTTCGATCGCTTCAACGACCGCATCGTCACCCGCGAGATCATCATCAACAGCGCCCGCGAGATCGAGCTGAGCCGCGACCAACGGGAGGTCGTCGTTCCGGTGGACCCCAAATGGGTCGATATCCTGAGTCGCAACGAGAACAAGAACGCCCGCCTATTTACCTACCGCCTGCCCTTTGTGGTCGGCGAGGTGGTCGAGGGCGGGCCCGGGGAAGCCGCCGGATTGAAGATGGAAGACCGCATCGTCAGCGTGGACGGTCAGCCCACCCCCTACTACGATCAGTTCGCCGAGGCAGTAGCCGACCGGGCCGAAGAAACCATCGTAATGGGCGTACAGCCTAAGGGCAGCGAGCGGGTCCGCGACGTTTCGCTCACGCTGAACGCGGACGGTAAGATGCTCGTAGCCGCCGCCGGCCCCGACTACTTTTACGAGACCGAACGGCAGGAGTACGGGTTCGGGGAATCCCTGCCCGCTGGATTCAACCAGGGTATGCAGTTCCTCGGCGATCAATTCAAGGCCTTCGGACAGATGTTCGCCGGTAATATCGACTTTCGCGAGGGGCTCGGTGGCTTCCGGAGTATCGGGCAGATGTTCGGCAGCACCTGGAACTGGGAGCGCTTCTGGTACATGACGGCCTCGCTCTCCCTCATCCTGGCCTTCATGAACCTGCTACCCATCCCCGCCCTGGACGGTGGCCACGTGATGTTCCTGCTCTACGAGGTCGTCACCGGCCGCAAACCCAGTGACACCTTCATGGAGCGGGCCACCATGGTCGGCTTCGTTATCGTACTCGGGCTCG
>CAZKPE010000047.1:0-20176 GCA_964554545.1 uncultured Lewinella sp. | reverse complement strand
GGGGGACCTTGAACGCGAGCACCGGGCCGTAGGATGAACCGACGCAGTGGACGGAGAAAAAAACCATGAACCTCTTGAAACCGGGTTCGCGGGCACCCTGTTAACTCCTCCGGAAGCCCGTGCGGCTTTGGAGCACCGCCGCCCGCGCAGGGCACCCCCGGAAGCGATTACCCCCCGAAGCACGCCCTTCTCCAAAGGAAGTGAACTCAACAACGACCCGCCCCAACTCGACGATCTACCACGTTACGAGCGCGTGCCGGACCGTCTCGATGTCACTCTTCCGGATCGGTCCGAAACACCGGCTGTCGAAGCTGTTGGGAACCCGCGTCGAGAGCACGAAAAACTCATCCTCATCCAGCACGATGGAACCGCGCCAGACCGGCACCGGCGGATCACGCCCCTCCACTCGCGGCATCGACGCCACGACCGATCCGTTCACCCGCACGTTGCCCCGCGTCGTATCCACGGTATCCCCCGGCCCCGCGACGACGGGCTTGAGGAGGAACCAGCCCGCGCCATCACACCCTGTCCGCTCAATCATGTAGGACCAAGCCGCCGACGGCATCTCAAAACTGACCAGCGAACCCACCCCCGGAAGTTCCTTGCTGCGCACATACAAACCGGGCGCGACACTCGGCGAAGTGTTGATGGCAACCCAGCGGTGCCCGCCCCCGACGTGGACCCACATGCCGAGTGCTACCAAGCCCGCGAGGCAACCGGGTAATACCCAGTGCTTGCGCATCTTCGCAGGCCGCGCGTTCATCAGGATTCGCACGTCCGCTCCTGAGTCAGATAGTCTCGCGGCTCCGGCCAGAGCGGATGATGATCGGTGAGGAGTCGGTGAGCGACTCCACGCAGGTATAGCGGGTGAAGCTCACCGGGGTCGATCCCGTGCCGGCGCAATTCGGCGAGCCAGTCAAGCATCAGGTCCAACACGCCATCGCCGCCAGCCGGGCCGAGCTGTTCGAGCAGCAAGTGGACACGCACGGCGGGCACCAAGTCATCAAGCAGGTAACATCCCTCGGCCTCATCACCCGCCCCCAGTGGCATCCGCCCCTCACGGCCCATTTCGTGAGAATTCAAGCGGCTCGGGTTCAACATCTGGGGGGCGGGGGGCAGGGCCTCCAGCACCGCGAGGATGCGGCGTTGCCGTCCAGATGAATCACGTCTCCAGCGAACAAGGCCGAAACGCTGGCCGGAGACGAAGCGGTAGAGGGTCGCAAGAGGTTTAGGGTCGTCGGGATTCCGATGCCGCCGGGTGGTAGACACCGGGCTGCCGAAACAGAGCCGATCTACCCGCCCCGGGGCATCGCGGACCGTTAACTGCGTCCAACTCAACACCTGCATGGCAAATTCTCCAGACAATAAACTTGAAGTACGGTGTAAGTTTGGGTATCATATCGCATTATTTCGCATATTCAAGGCCATCAAGCACAGGAATGCGAAAAAATATGAGAAAGGAAGATGTCATGAGCACGATGGGCGCGGCCATAAAACGGCTCCGAGAAGAACACGGCTGGACGCAGGCGGAACTGGGGGAAAGGGTTGGGCTGGACGGGACCAATATCGCCCGCCGTGAGCGCGGGAGCACCAAGGTCAAGCCGGCCGAGCGCCAAAAATTTGCTCGGGCGTTCGGCTTGTCACTCAACGACTTTGACAACGCCTGGCGGGTATTCAGGACCGAACGGACCCAGGGCGGCCGGGGCATCCCGCTGATTAACAAGGTGCCGGCCGGGGAGGTGCAGGACTACGAGGAATACGGCGTCGATTCGGGGCAGGGGTACGAGTACCTCGATTACGGTGACATCCGCGACGACCAAGCGTTCGCGCTGGAGATCGTGGGCGACTCGATGCAGCCGCGGCTCAACGAGGGAGACCGGGTGGTGTTCAGCTACTGCGACCCGTACCGGGACGATGGGAAGCTCAAGCCGGGTCGGATCGTGTTTGTACGGTTAGCCGTGGGCGAAGCCCTGACCTTCCAGTCTAAGAAAAAAGATAATGAGATGACTTATCAAGGCGGCGGCTGTATCGTTGCGCGGTTCTACCCGCTCGACGGCGGCCAGATTCTGCTGCGAAAGGACAACCCGACGTGGCCTCCCATCCTTGTCAATCGCGAAGCGATTCAGAACGTCGCGGTGGCGACCGAGCGGCGCGAACGGCTGGCGTGATCGTGCCGAAAAAAGATCAATCGTCAGGCTAAAACAACCACCGCCCCAACAACATATTCCGATTATCGATCGTGGCGGCTGAGACTCGAAGGAAAATTCAAGGCTGGTCTTTTGTTCGCAAGTCGTTCCAAAGCTAGATTTTACGGGCGAACGATTGGCGCTGGCGGCGAGACCATTCGCCGATGGCATCACCAAACGAATAACTCATTCTGGCTGACGAGGCCTACGCGGTATCTCCATAGCCAATTGAGGCTCTCGCTTGCCTGTACAGCTAGAGGCTTCGAACATACGCTTTAACCGTGGCATGTTCTTTTGAGCTAGTCGGCTGAACGACATAAGAGCCGACGTGAGCTGGCACGATGAAAGTTTCGGCGTAGTGAACCTCAAAGGGTTTAAAAGCACCGGTAGGTGAAACTACTGTAGCCGCATCACCCTCCACAAGGTTCAGGACATTCACTCCTCCGGCTTCAGTGCCACCTGTGGAATGCCTGACCGGCTGGGTAAACCAGTGGCGACGAGTCTCGATAAACTGCCGACGATGTAGACCCGTCCGCTCTTCTCTCCATCCCGGACCTTCATCAACCTTTTCTATTTGATTAATTAACTCTCGCCAGCAGAAGTGCTCGTCACGGCTGAAGTCGATATTTGCCATGCCGCGTTCGATATTTATTGGACGGGGTTTACCGTCCAGGCCCAGCCGTCCCCAGTCCCAGAGTTTGAAAGTGAAGATGTAAGGCGTCGCGCTAATCTCTAGTACCATTGTGTTGGCGCCGGAACAATGCACAGTACCGGCCGGAATGAGCATGTGATCGTGCTTTTTTACTGAAATAACATTTGTAAAACGTGCGGCTTCAAACGGCTTCCCACCCTCTTGTGCGAGTTCCAATGCCGATCGCATTTCCTGAGGTTTGGCATCGGCTTTAACTCCCAGGTAGCAGGTTCCGACATCTGATGCATCCAAGAAGTAATAGCTTTCGTCCTGCGTATAGTGCATCCCAAAATGCTGCTGGATGTACTCGGTTAGCGGATGCACCTGGAGGCTGAGATTGCCGCCGCCCATCGTATCGAGGAAGTCAAAACGTATCGGGAACTCGTCACCAAACCGGGCGTGTACCGCATCACCCAGCAGCTCACGCGGATGTTGGTAAACGATATTCACGCTCGGGACCTCCACATCGGTGTCACCCATACGCAGGAGAACCGAGTTCTCCTCCGGCACGCAGTCAAAACACCAAGCGTAGTTCGGTGGCTCCGGCTCGCTATAGCCTCGCAGATCACATACATCGCGCATCCACTGACCGCCCCATGGGCCGGGATCGAAAAAAGGCACAACTCGAAACGGCTGCTCGATTGCCGCAGCGAGGCCTTCGCGCATCGCCGATCCGCTAACTAACTTGGGCGGCCCAGTGGTGGTGTCCAGAAAAGCGTCGGCACGCTTCAGCAAAGGCTTTTTCCATCGGTCGCAGACTCTCCAGTCCACGAAGAAGCTACGTTTGTATTGAAGGCTCGCATCCAGCGAGCGGTTCTCGACGCCAAGGTTGGACACCTCGCCGCGTCTCTGCCGCAATTGCCCCTCCCAGCGTGGCATATCTGCGTAGACCAAGGCGTCGCCGGCGGCGACCATCGAAGCGCCCGGCCCCACTACCAGCACGGGCCCGACTGCCTCCTTGACTAGTCGCCGCGCCGTCGTGAGGCGGGCGGGATCAACCAAGTCCGTCATCTGAAGTGTCGTGAGAGCGCCAAAAATCGGGTCGTCGCCTCCGAGCCAGGGAAGGATTTTCCTGTTAATTATTTTGGGCGACCACATCCACGCTGAAAAATCGATCGTGGTCGGGCGTCGAAGGTTGGTCACGATGTCGTCGATCCGGACGCCGACGTAGCAGTCTATAATTACAATTCGATATTCCGAGAGCGTGTTGCGCACCTCGTTCCAACCAACACGGGGTGACGGAGCATTAACTTTGATGATTGGACGTTTATCGTAATTGTGAGGTAATGGCATATAACTTTTTTAGGTTGGCGGCGATGGTGGATAAAATTCATGCAACACGTAGGCTCCTCCGACGAGGGCTGCGTTATTACCTAGCGAAGCGGGTTGTACGGCTACCGGTCCCCAGGTAATCCATTTTTGGCGGTTAATATAATTTTCGACATATGCACACAAGCCGTCGGCACCTGCGGCGACTCCGCCGCCAATGATGACTCGGCTGCTGCCGTAGGCTAGAACCAGATTGTGTACGCCAACGGCCCAGACTCGGTACGACCAGTTGCGCACATGCAAGGCAAGCGGATCTGCTGCCCGTGCCAAATCAAAAACATCCCGATACGTTGGGGTAGCGAGGTTTGCCAATGGGCCCTGTAGTTGTGTCCATAATATGACCTGCTGCACAAGGGTTTTGAGATGCACGGTGCTGGCTAGCGTCTCGACACAGCCAGCATCCTCCCAGTCAACTGGCTGCCCACTAATTTCGAGCGAAATGTGTCCGCCCAGCACACCGGCGTGACCGTGACCCCCCCGCAGAACCCTGTTTTCGATAACAGCCGCGCTTCCAAATCCCGTACCCAACGTAATCATTAGAAGATCACGGCAACCTTGGCCGGCCCCGGCTTGCCACTCGCCGATCAATGCGGCACGTGCATCGTTCTCAAGGACCACTGGTGCATCGAAATGTTTGCGGGTCCATTCGCGGAGATCGATATCGATTAAATCATCAAGTTTATCATTTTTGCCAGCAACGAGTCCAGTAGCGGGATCGACCAGCTTAGGCAACGCAATCGATATACCATCGATCGCATGACCATTAATGATCTTACGCCAACCGGCCAGTAGGTCATTCAGCGTAGGTTGAATGCGATGAGGGTTTTTGAGGGGTATTTCCCGTCGACATAGCAAGGCAAAGCTGTTGCGACGCTGCTCGACCATACCAATCTTGATTGAAGTCCCGCCAATGTCTGCGGCCAGAAACAAACTCGGATCGTAAAGCGTCATATCATTACGCCGCGGCTTCGGTACTGCCTTAGAAAATAAATTAGACGGACTCGAATTTTTGCCGCAACGGTGGCAGTTTCGACTCGCTCAGGTTGAAATTTGCTAATGCGTTGGCAGACTTGCGTCATAGATGAGAAATTAGTTCGGCTGATCGAGCCGCCATATGAACTCTGGGAAGTCATTCGATAGAGCAACTGGATCGCCGATATTGGCGAAATACGCCAGGCCTTGATCCGGCAGTGTCTCACGCTTTGCATTTTCGACGTGGCCGTCGTAGAGCAAAATATTGGTCGATCCGCTGGCGAGATCGTCCACGGTAGCACTATGCCGTCCAGCGATACGGTACGGGTAGGCGGGCGGCGTCAGGCCGACGCCGCCCGCTTCGGCCCAAATCGAATCACGCAGGCCGTCGAAGGCATAGACTGTTTCAGAGGCTTGCTGTAGCGTGTCCATCGTCGGGTAACGGTAGTCCGGGGGCGGGGTGTTCATGTTGACCGAGGGGACGGAGCTATATGTGTCGGCCCGGTTGGACCCGGAGACAGCGTAGCTGATCCCAATGTAGCGGCGGGGACCGGTGACTAGGCCGGCCGATTCCCATTGCTCGCTGCGGAACTGGTAAGGCACGAAGTTGGCGGTCGGCGCTTCGGCTTCGGGGCACTGGAACGCGGTCTGCACGTCCCACGTTTCATTCGTGGTAGTCAGCGCTTCACGGGGCAGGTAGTCGCCGGCGGCGAGGTAGGTTGCCCAGCGGTCCACCTGGAAGCCCGAGGCCGTGGCCACGTCCTGGGCAGGCGTGATGCCACTGTCGTAGTCCACCGCGTAGGTGTGGATCGCTAGGCCAATACTCTTGAGGTTGCTGCTGCAGGCGATCGCGCGGGCAGCACTACGGGCGGCCGAGAGAGCGGGCAAGAGCATGGCAATCAGCAACGCGATGATCGAGATGACGACAAGCAGTTCGATCAAGGTGAAACCAGGACGACACCGGTCCGGCCGCCAGTCAGGAATATTAAGTCGAGAGCGTACTTGAAGATTCATGATTTGGTCTCCGGCGTGATGAGTTGAGGCGTGATGCAGATCCGAACGGGGTGTGCGTCCCGGGAAGGTGTTGACAGCTTGAGTCGCATACGAGCGGCCGCCTCGAAGGCGATGTCGGCGAAGCGTAGATCGATTGTTGCAGGCGGGGGATCGCATACAGCCCCGATGATTGGCTCGTGGTCGCAGCCCAGCGGCAGGTAATCCTGTCCGGCGTGGAACCCAAGCCGGTGCAGCTCATCAATAGCGAAGGACATAATGATGTCATTTTCGAAAAAGATGCCATCGCAGCGCTGGTGCGCAGCAACTGCGGTGATCTGCCGGCAGATGGTGACGATGGCCTCCTCCCAATGCTTTTGGTCGATACCACCTCCCGTTAGTGCATCCGGGCGGTGAACCGAAACCGACAGATCATGCATAGCGGCATGCCGCCGGAACTCTTCTGCCCGCACACGGTGGATCCAGCGATTGGTATGCACCTGGAAGATTACAGGCCTTCGGCAACCCCGCTGATGAAGATAGTCCGCCGCGACTTTGGCCACGGCACTGTGATCCGGCAAGACCTGATCGGTGTAAAGCTGTTCTGTTTCTCCGGACATCATCCACACGCTGGGCGAGCGACAGATCAACGAGCGTAATTCAGGCCCAGCGTCATTCCCGGTGACAATAAACCCCTCGAAATTATCGCTCCAGCGATCCAGATCGTTCAATCCACTCTCGGTGAATATCAGCGTCTGAACGGCCAACCCCTGCTCTCGCAGCTGTTGCTCGATCAGGTCGATCAGCAGAGTTAGATTTGACGGGACCGGGCGGTCAGTCGCACCCCGATTGACGATGAAACCGATAGTCGGTTTGGCATCCACCTTGAGTTGCCCGAGAGCATCTAACTTCTTCAGCGTGTGGGTGCGAAATTTGACTTCGCGGGCAGCCTTGACTACCGCTCGACGAGTCGAAGAGGCCACCCCCGACTTCTGATTCAGGACTCGGGAGACTGTTGCGGGGCTGACCCCGGCGCGTTCAGCCACGGTATGGACAGTAATTTTTTCAGCTAGCGGGGTGTATGTCGTCATCAGACTTTCATGTTTTAAGTTCGACGCAGCACAAGCGTATAGGTTCATGCTGAACGGACCATCAGGCCTCCGCAGCGGCGGCCAAACGAACCATCTTACCGCTTTGCACTAGCTAACAACGAGTACAGTATAGGAAAAATTTTCTATAAACACGAAAAGATTTACAAAAAGTTTTCAATTTTCTGGTATAATCGGGTATAGTTGAATCGGTGAATCTGATACGCTTCGTTCTCAACGGATCATCTCATGCCACGCGAAATTTCAAGGAGGGGCTGGGGGAGCTGGTGCCCGCCGTCCCAGCGGACCGTGTTGCTTGCCATCGGAGGTCTGGTGGCTATATCGCTATGTCATGTGGGGCTTGCCCGCGCTTCGGAAGGGATTCCGCCGGTGTGGGACGGGTGGTGGACGGGCCCGGCGTGGGGGGCGGTGTCTTGGCGGACGCACGGGGAACAGCCTAAACTGGCGGGTCTTTTGCAAACGCGTTACGGTTCCTCGGGCGACGAGCGGGTCCGGGTGGTCGGCCTCGAATTCGACCTGACGGCTTTGCCGGAGGCATCAGTCACTGCCGCTTCTTCCGTGGCACTGCATTTGACGCTCCAGAATAATACGGGTCAAGCCCCTCGTCGGTTGCGGGTATCGTCTGCGGGCAGTGCCTCCGAGGGGGCGTGGCCATTGACGCAGCCGCCGACGTTGACCGAGCTGACCAGCCGCGCAGAAAACAATGAAAAAGTTTTCATCGCGAGTCCGCAGTTCCAGCTGGACACGGCGGTGGTGGAGGTGTCCATCGAGCAGGATGTTGCCGGTCGAAGCTCGGGGGAGGTGCTCAAGCTGACGTCGCCCGCACTCTCGGAGGCGGTTGCTGACGCGGCGGGGGGCAGACTGTTGCTGCTGATAGAGAGCGACGGACCCGGGGTCATGTTTGCCTCGGCTAACCCTGAAGAAAATCCAGCGGCATGGCCGCGGCTGCGTCTACCGGACGCCCCGGAGGACGTGGTTTCGGCGCTGGAGGATGCGGCTGAGGCGGTGCGTCGGGTTCCACAAGCGCCGGCCGCCGAGGTGATGGCGGCGGATGCAGAGTTGGCCCCGGCGTGGGACGGCTGGTGGAGCGGACCCGGGTGGCGGGGGGTGTCGTGGCAGACCCACGGCGAGATTGAGCCTTACGGCGAGGCGCTCATGGCTCGCCACGGCGGTGGCGGTAGCGACAAAGCGTGGTACATCGGCCTGTTGCTGGACCTGCGATCGCTGAGCGAGCCGGTCGAACGGGCCCGGCTTCACCTGGCGACACGTGAGCCGCACGGCGTGGCGGACCTAACGCTGCACGGGGCGTCGGCCGCGAGTGTGGAGGCGATGGTTCAGCGGTTGCCCGCGGGTCGGGCCGGCGTGCCCGCCGAGCCGATAGGTATGTTTAACCTCAAGGCTGAGGCCGATGCCGCTGGTAACGCGGCCTGGGCGATTCGCACCCGAGGGGAGGACGCGGCGACATTCTTGGGTAGCTTCGCCCTGCGGGACCTCGCGGCCGACGCTACGGTCGGGTTGGAGTCTGGCGGGCTCACTGACTGGGTCAATCGGCACCTGGGCCAGCGGGTGCTGCTATTAATGGAGGCTCCGCGGGGCACGGTGAAGCTGCACTCGGGGCACCCGGACACGGCGGAAACGCTGCGGCCGAAGCTGCTGTTGCAGGGGACAGTTTTTGAGCCGGGAGGAGCTGAGCCAGGGGCGTTGGCCCCCGTGCGGCTGCCCGAGGGGCGGATCTGGAGCGTGATGGATCGGCCACGCACAGACGAAGATTTCTTCGGCCGGTTCGATTCGGCGGCGCAGCGTTGGGCAACGCCGCCGCGGATCGACTATACCTATCATACCGGGTTACATCCGGTCGAAGCGGCGGCAAGGGAGGGCTCCTACGACAAGGCTGCTGATCGTCTGCTGGATTACTTCCAGCAGTCACGGGAGGCGCCCCGAGTCGAATTACCCGAACAGTGGCGGGAAAGGTGGCTGGACCTGTGGTTCGATGACATCTTCGCCTTCGATCAACAGGAGACGTTGGTCGAGGTGGTTTCGGTGCCGGCGGAGCGGACGGCGGTCTCGGTCGATGTGACGGCCGCGGTGCGGGCTGACCAATGGACGTTCGGCCTGTACGGCCGACACAAGGGCTCGGGGCTCGTCGAGTTCGACGCGCGGGAAGCGGATGCCGACGATCGTCGGCCGCGGCTGATTGTGTACACGCCTTCCGGGCCGGTCGAGCTTACCGCGTCGGCGGACACCACGATCGCGCCGGGCCCGCTGGCCGAGCAAGCGTTGGGGGACGAAGCGCTGTTGCAGGTCGCCAACACCGGCCTGGCGGTCGGTCGGCCGTTCGATGAGGACACGCGGCAGTCCTACCTGACATTCGCGCGTCCCGCCGATCTGGACGTGGCAGAGGTACGGTCGGCGGAGCTGCGGCTGACGGGGCGGGCCGTGGGCGGGCAGGCGGTCGAAGTGATCGTGACGCGGGTGCTGCCGTTTCGGGTGGATGAGCGGGCGATGACCTGGGCCACTCACCAAGGTTTGTGGTACGCGTGGACGGGTGTGCCCGGCGGCGTCGAGTGGGGCCGACCCGAGGGTGCCCATAGCCAGTACCCGAACTGGCTGCGGCGGCAGTATTTCATGGTGGATTGCGTGGCCGCCTACGCCCACACCGGCGATGAACGCATCGCCGAGCAGACCATCCGGCTGTGGCGTGACTTCATCGACGACTCGCCACGGGCGACGCAGGTGCGGCGGGCGCTGAACATCGGCATCGGCCTCGACTTGGTCGCGGGGCTGGTCCCGCACTTGGCCAAGAGCCCGGCAATGACCGGGCGTGACCTGACGGAGATCCTCAAGTACCTCAGCCAGCAGGGCGACTACCTCAGCCAAGAGGCCGAGGTGAACGTCTACGAAAACATCGGCGTGGCTTACATGATGGGACTCTACGAGCCGGTGTTCTGGCTGCCTGAGCTGGCCCAGGCGGCGGACTGGCCGGGCGTCTCGGCGCAGCGGCTCGAAGCGATCGCCGGCAATGTGGTGCGGCCCGACGGGTCGTATGTCGAGCACTCGTTCAGCTACCCGTACGTGGTGATCGGCAACTTCCTAGATTTAATCGCGGCCGACCGTGCCGCGGGGGGCGGGCACCTGCCGATCGATCTGGAAGAAGCGGTCCGCCGATTGGCGGGCTACCTGATGGACGTCGCGACGCCGCGTGGGTTCCCGCCGGACTGGGGCGAGGGGCTGCCCCATGACGCCCGGGTACGGCTGGCCGAGGCCGCGCGGGCAACGCAGGACCCGACGCTGCTTTGGTACACGAGCTCAGGTGAGCGGGGCCGTCCACCCGCGCACACGTCGGTGTTATACCCCGACAGCGACGTCACGGTGCTCCGCAGCGGATGGGATGCCGATGCGACGCACGTGTTCTTCAGCGCCCAGGTCGGCGGCTACCACGCCCATCGCGACGCGCTGGCCTTTACGCTCCATGCCGACGGGCAGGACCGGCTGGTCGATACCGGCATGACCTCTTACGACCGGCAGCACCCGCATTTCGACTGGCAGCGGCACCAGACCCGCTCGCACAACACTGTCGAGATCAACGGCCAGGGCCATCCGATCCCCGCCTTCCGCGAGCCGCACACCGGCGAGATGTCGCTGATCCGTCACCCGGCGTTCGACCTGGCGACCGGCCAAGTCGAAGCCTACCCCGGCTATCCGCACCGCCGCGACCTTCTGCTGATCAAGAACGGGTTGACTGCGCTCTTGCTGGTCTTCGACCGGATCGTGCCCGCGGATGGGAAGCGTACAAATGTGTACGACTTGAATTGGCACCTGCCGCCGCACACGCCCCCGCGTCTGGTGGGGGATGCTGGGGTGGCCGCGTCAAGCGGCGGCGGGTCGGTGCTGCATATCTTCCCCGCGCCGGCGGACCAGTTGGCCGCATCGCTTCAACCGGGTTTCCACGCCCGGCCGCTATCCGATACACAGCACGTGCGTTACCGGCACGAAGCGGCGGGCCCGGTCACATTTGGCACAGCCCTGACCTGGAACGCGGCGGCGACCGACGACAGTGTGCTGCACCGGCACCATGCCGGCCTCTATGCCTGGCAACCCGACCCGCAGGACGCCGACCGGAAGTTGATCGTGGCGTTAGGTGAGGCGGCCAGCACTTCGGGTGACCCTGCCTACGCGGCGGGAGCGAACCTGATGACTGATGGCGAGGTGGCCGCGTTGCAGACGGCTCACGGCTCGGGCTCGTGGGAGTGGCTGTTGGCGGCGGACGCTTCGGTCATTGAGTACGCCGGCCAAGCGATCCTTCAAATCCTGCCCGCCGCAGAAGCGGTACACGTGGCCGCTGCGGCCGAAGGTCCGAATTCAATCACTGACATTCAAATCATCCCCGAGGATTGGGCCGGTACATTTCGTCTGGCGGGCAGCCGTGTTGAAAGACAGTGGCGGATCAACGGTGAGCCTGTGACTGCCCAACGTGACGGTGAGGCGTGGCGGATAGATCGGCCCGCAGGCATCACTGGCGAGGCCAACGGGGGTGCGACACCTTGAGCCGTCGCTTACCCTGTTCTTTCGTGGCGTGGCTCGTCGGCGTGCTCGGCATCGTTGTCATGTTCGCGGCTGTACCGGGCGAGTCGCAGGAGGTGCAACGCATCGATCTGCGGTGGTCGATCGTGGACGGAGCGGGGGAAACATCTGGTCCCACTGAAGCGGGACCAGCCATCGGTGTCGCCGCCGCCGATCCCGTCATCGCCGGCGAAGAATTTCGCTGGGCCGGCGGTACCCTGACTTCCCGCCGCGTCGGCGAGAGCGGCTGGAAAGCACGCGAGCCGCTGCCCACTACCGGACATCTGCCGAGCGCGAACGGCCGACTGCTACCCGTCGGCGACGCCAACCTGCTGCTGCTCCCAATGAAGTCTGAGGCCTATCCCGCGGGGCTTTGGGTCTACCACACGGCGTTGGATCGCTGGTCGCCGCTGAGCCCGCTGCCCCGCGAGATCGACGCCGACTCGATCACGGTCGATGGTTCGACATTGCATGCATTAGACCGGGATCGACAGCCGTGGCGAGGCAGCTTCGTCGCGCCCGCCAGCCGGCTCCAGTTCATCGATCAGGCGGTGATCTTCGTCTACCTCGCCGTCATCATCGGCATGGGCGTGTGGTTTGCCAGCCGCGGCGGAGGGGTCGACCAGTTCCTGCTCGGCGGCAGCCGATTGCCGTGGTGGGCTGTAGGCGCCAGCCTCTTCGCCACGGGGGCCAGCGCGATCAGCGTCATGGCGATGCCCGCCAAGAGCTTCATGACCGACTGGATCTACCTGTCCATCGGCTTGGCGGAGCTGCTTCTGCTGCCGCTGACAATCTGGGTCTACGTCCCGCTCATCCGCCGGTCGGGCGTGGTCAGCATCTACGAGTATCTAGAAACACGCTTCAACACAGGCGTCCGCCTGTTCGGCGCGTTGCTGTACGTGCTCATGCAGGTCCTGGCCCGGCTCTCGGCGGTCATCCTCCTGCCGGCCATCGCCATCAGCACGGTAACGGGTCTCTCGGTCACCGCCTGCATTATCCTGATGGGCGCGGTGGCGACGCTGTACACCCTGCTGGGCGGGATGGACGCGGTCGTGTGGACCGACGTGGTGCAGGCCGGCGTCTTGATCTTTAGCGTCCTGGCTTGCTTCTGGGTGGTCCTCTCCCGGCTCGACGGTGGCACGGTAAATCTGATCAACCAGGCTTACGAGCTGGACAAGCTACGCTTGGCCGACTTCGACTGGTCGCTGGCGACACCGACGATCTGGGTGATGCTAATGGCCGGGATGTTCACCCGCCTCAGCGGCATCGCCGACCAGAACTTCGTGCAGCGGATCCAGAGCACCGATTCGATGCGCAGCGCGAAACTGGCCGCCGCTTCGCAACTGGGCTTCGCGTTGCCGATGAACCTGCTCTTCTTCGCCGTGGGCACGGCTATTTTCCTGTTCTACCGGGCCCACGCCGACCAGCTCCTGCCGGGCATCGCGCAGGACGGAATCCTGCCGTTTTTTGTCACCCAGCAGTTGCCTGTCGGGCTGTCGGGGCTAATCATCGCGGGCATCTTCGCTGCCTCGATGTCCAGCGTCGACAGCAGCATCCACTCGTCGGCGACCGTCGTGCTCCGCGACTTTGTGCTGCGGGTACGTCAATTGGACGACCGGCAGCAGGTCTGGGCGGCACGGGTCCTGACGCTGCTGCTGGGTCTGGTGGGCACCGGCATGGCGATGCTGCTCAGCGGGATCGGTATCGCCAGCGTCTGGGACCTGTTCCTGCTCATGTCGGGGCTGGTCATGAACGGCTACGCCGGCGTCTTCTTGCTGGGCTTTTTCTTTCCGCGCGTAGGCGCCTGGCAGGCCATGGCGGGGCTGCTGGTCTCAACCCTGTTGGTGCTCTACGTCCACTTTCAGCTGGACGTGAGCTTTTTCATGTACGTGCCCATCGGCATGACCGCGTGCGTCGCGGTCGGAATATTGTTTAGTTTCTTTTCTTCGCGGCCGGTGCCGCCACCTTCGGCGTCGGCCGCCGTCTAACCCCTCACTTCATGGAGATTTATTATGTATCGTCGAACTTGCCTGACCCCGTTGCTTGTCGCGGCTTCGGTCGCAGTCCTGCCCTTGCAGGCAGCCACCATCAACAACGCCGGCAGCGGCACCTGGGACGACCCGGCCACATGGAGCGGCGGCGTTGCCCCTGGGCCGTCGGACTTCGCCGTCTTCGGCACCGACAGTACGATCGTCACCGTCGATAACGCCACCGATACCGCCGAAAATATGCAGCTCAATGCGGTCGGCACTCTGATTGACGCCGCCGGTGCCGGTGCCTTGAATATGGCGGCACCGTCCAGCGGCTCAGTCATTGGCGTCGGCAATACGGGTGCCAACATCGAGATCGCCGCGCCGCTAAACTTCGCCGCCGTCGAGTCGGGTGTCAACTCCGGTCTGCTGTTCAACATCAGCGGGGGCGCCGGCGACGTCACGCTCTCAGGCCCCGTCACACTCGGCGGGTCGGCCGGCAACAGCTTCGCCATCACCGAACTGCGGCTAGGCGGCGGACAACTCAACGTCACCGGCGATATTGGCGGCACCGTGACCGGCGGCACCGCAGGCAGCCGACTCGACTTCCGCTTCGGTACCGACGGCGGACGATTGACCCTCTCGGGCAACAACACCTTCACCACCGACCGCCCGATCTTCTACTTCAACACCGCCAGTACCCCCATGGCCAGCCGCCTCGAACTGGCCAGCAACAACGCCTTGGGCGGCAACGCCTTGGATGTGGGGCAGAACGGCACCGTCGCCAACCCGAATGATTCCTACCAGATCCTCACCACCGTCGACAGCACCATCGCTAACGACATCAACCTTCGCAACGACGCGGGCACGATGGTCGTCGGCTCGGACCACGCGACCGGCACCAGCACCTACAGCGGCACGATCTCGCTGGTCCGCAGCGGCGGCAGCAGCATCGCCCAGCCGGTGACGTTTGCCACCCAGCAGGCCGGGGCCACCACCCGCTTCACGGGCCTGATCCAAGACCTCAGCCGCGGTTCAGAAAACGTCGCCGAACGTCCCGTGCTGATCGCCGGACCTGGCACCGTCGAATTCGCCTCGGCCAATACCTACAGCGAAAACACGACTGTGACCAGCGGCACGTTCCTCATCACCAACTCCACCGGCAGCGGTGTCGGCGACGGCGACGTATTCGTCGATACCGGGGCGACCCTGGGCGGCACGGGCCGTGCCGACGGTGCCGCAACGGTTGCCGCCGGCGGGGTACTGCAGGTCGGCCTCGACCACGGCATGGCCGGGGCAACGGCCACCAGCCTCACCTTCTTCGACGGCATCACCACCGATGGAACCACGCTGATCGACCTGATCGCGCCCTCGGTCGCCGAGCAGCTGATCACCGATGGCCTCTTCACCGCCGGCGGCAGCCTGCAGGTTGCCGACCCGAACGGCATCGTCTTCACCGACGGTCAAATCTACGACCTTGTCGATGCCGACAGCTTCGCCGGAAGCTTCAGCTCCGTCGTTCTGCCGACGCTCTCCGGCGGACTGTCCTGGGATACGTCGAGCCTGCTGGTCGATGGCTCCATCGCCGTCGTACCCGAGCCGGCCAGCCTGTTGCTGGTGGCCGCGGGCGGCGCTTTGACACTGACTCGTTCACGGCGAACGCGTGACACTGGCTGACCAAGAAATCCGGCATCACGCGGTGCCGAGTTGCTTAGCCCTTCGCCCCACCGGTTCAGACCGAGCCGGTGGGGTTTTTCTCTCCGACCACATGACCCGCATCAAGAGGACAAGTAACCGATGGACATCCTGGTGCTCCACCACTGCCACCACGACCTGGGCTTCACCCACGCCCAGCCGCTGACCCGCGATATCTTCAACCACTCGATCGACGAAGCGATTGACTACGCCGAGCGTGATCCCGACTTCCGCTGGACCTGCGAAGTCTCGGCCGCAGTCTGGGACTGGTTTGAGGCCCGCCCGCCCGAAGCCCACGACCGCTTTCGGGCCGCTGTCGAGCGGGGGCAACTCAGCGTCGGGCTGCTGCCCTGGCACGGTTGCGCCCTGATGACCGCCTCGCGGGTCCGCCGCTGGTTTGAGCACGAGCTGCCGAAACTCCGACGGCTGACCGGGGCTCCCATCCGCACCGCGATGCACATCGACGTCAACGGTACCCCCTGGTCGTGGGTCCCGCCGATGCTCGATGCGGGCGCCGAGCTGCTGTTCATGGCCATCAACCAGTTCTTCGGCGGCGCCCCCCACGCCCGGCCGCATACCTTCGACTGGATCGGGCCGGACGACCGCTCACTCCGCGTGCACAGCTCGATCATCTACCACGGCTTCGACGTCTTCTGCCAAACACACCGGCACGACGACCGCCTCGTGGCCCGCGGCATCCAAGAATACGTCGACAAATACGAAAACCGCGCTCAAGGCGGCATCCTCACTCTCACCGCGACCCACCCGACCTCCAACGACAACAATCCGCCCAACCCGTTTCTGTCGGACATGATTCGCCGGTACAACGCCCTCGATACCGGGCACCGCGTATACCTCGTGCAAAGCGACGAACTCGTCGACCGCCTGGCGCGGGTCCCAAGCGGTGAGATTCCCAGCTACCGCGGGGACTGGCCCGACTGGTGGGACATCGGCCTCGGGGCCGACCTCCACGCCACCCGCACCCTCAAGCACGTTAACCGCACGCTCGACTACGCCGAGTCGCAGCTCGCCGCGGGGGATGCGGGTTCACCGACGTTGCAACGCGCCCGCCGCCTCACGCTCGACGCGACCGACCACACATGGCATTCCTACCTCAGCACTCGGCAGCCGTGGCGGCCGCAGACTCGCCGGGTGGCGACCCTGAAGTCCGCGATGATCGAGCAGGCCGACACACTGCTCGACCTCCACCTTCACGACTTCATGCTCAAGACGACCGGGGACCCGCCCCAGTGGCGTTCGTCCGTAGATCGCCTGCTCATTTTAAACCCCACCGCCTCCAACTGGCACGGATACCTTCACGTCGATCCGGCTTGGGTGACCGGCGAGACCATTCACTGGCACCGCGGTCTGGGCCTGCGGAGCATCGAGGAACGTGCGGGCACCCTCGCCGTCGGGCCCGTCGAACTGCAACCGGGCTTGAACGAGATCGCGATCGGCGATTTACCGACGCACGCCATCGATCTGGACACGCAAACGGTCGTGAAGGATTCAGATGCGTTGGCTCTCGGCGGTTGGCGGTTGCAGTGGGGGCCAGACGGGAGTCTGCGGCGTTGCTTGAACACTCGGCTGGACTGGGACCTCGCCGCGGGAGCTGAGGGGTTCGCGCAGCCAGTCGTCGAAGAAGTCGAAGGCGACTACGCCAAGCCCCTCGACGCCCGCCACGGTATCTACCCCGATCGTTGGCCCGAGCTCGACCGAGGCGACGACCTCTGGCCCGCGATCAGACGACTGCAACAGCGTCCGCTCGTCGCCGTCGGTCCGCCGGAGGTTAGCGAGCAACCACATCGGAGCGTCGTCTCGCATCGATTTCACGGCCCCGCCGGCGTCGCGATCACCCGCCGATTCATCCTCTGGTCCAAGTTCGATTTTCTGGACCTAGAAGTCGATTTTCATGCCGGCACCGACCCCTGGCCGCGCGGCTGGTATCTCCCCCTGCCCGTCTCCCTCGAAGACGCCGTGGTCACCTATAACCAAGCTGAACAATCCATCCGCTTCCACGACCAGCAGATCCCTTACGCGTGCCGTGACTTCATCGTCACCGATGACTATGTCGCCATCGGGAACAATCAGCGTACACTTACTGTCGCCACCCCTGACGCCCCGCTCGTACAGGCCCACGGCATGAACTATGCCACCGGATTGGCTGATCCGCCGACTTATAGCTCGGGGCTATATCTCTGGCTGGCCAACAACTATTGGGAGACAAACTTCGCTGTTTGTCAACCCGGATCGACCACGCTGAGATATCGGTTGCACGCTACAAATTCGCATTGCCACCGCAGTGCGCTGCATCTCGCCGCCGCAGCGGCAACTGCGATCCGCATTTTGCCTAGGCCGTCGGAGTCTGCGACAGATAGCCTCGATCGTAGCTAAATGAGATATCAAATGCTTCTTCGACCCGACCAATACGTTTTCGGTACCTAGCCTTCGATCACCTAGCAGGCTGCTGCAGAGATCATTACCGGGGGCTACCGTGCCAAGGAGCCCGACGCATGGCTTGCGAAAGCTGAAGGCGGCGTTGAGTCGGGTGTCGAACGCTCATTCGGAGTTGGGTTACGCGAAGATCACCCGGCTGTTGAAGCATAAATGTTGGCGTGTGGGCTGTCGGCTGATCCAGCGTCTTCGCCGCGAGCTTGGGTTGGCGGTGCCTGCGAAGAAGTCCAGGCGTCTTCGGCGGGGGGAAGGACACGGGTCTGCCGACGAAAGCCACGCACCGCGGTCATGTATAGACCTTGGACTTCGTGCACGACACGACGGTGCGTGGGGGCAAGCTGCGTATGCTCAACGTGATCGATGAGCATACGCGTGAATGTTTGTGCTTCTACGTAGTCGTCCCTGAATAACCCGGCCCCGCCTTGTTTTTCAAGGCGAACCGCTCGGCACGGCGGCGCGTAGATTGCAAGATATCCTCTTGCCTCCCGCCAAAACCTTGCAAAACCTAGCACACCCATGAAGCCTCAAACAACCGACCCCGACGACCTGCTGCTGTTCCAGGCCTACTCCGATCAACTGCTCAACCCCGCCCACCCGCTGCTGAAGCTAGCCGGGCAGATCGACTGGGAGGCATTCGACGCCGCGTTCGGCGAAATCTACTGCCCGGACTACGGCGCCCCGGCCAAGGCCACGCATTAGGTGTACAGTCCCGCGGTATCGTGGTACGTCGGATCGCGGATGAAACGTATCGGTTCGTCCTTCCATTTGGCACAAAGAAACTCGTGCGGGGTGAGGCCACGGAGCGTCTTGAGACGCTTGGCGAAGTTGTAGGCGGCGAGGAAGGTGGCCAGGTGGTGTCGTAGCTGCTCGTGGTCGTCGTAGTGGAAGCGTTTGACGGTGGCCTCTTTGATGGTGCGATTCATCCGCTCGACCTGGCCGTTGGTCCAAGGGTGGTTGGGCTTAGTCAAGCGGTGCTCGATGCCGTGGAGTCGGCAGGCGCGGTCGAACATGTGCACGCGGAAGCGGGCGGTAGAACCCCGGCGGTTTTGGGGCAGGTCGGCGAACTGGATCCCGTTGTCGGTCAGGATGGTGTGGATCCGGTAAGGAATCGCTTCGACGAGCTGGTTGAGGAAGGCGGTCGCGGTGTTGCGGTTGGCTCTGGTTTCCAGGCGGGCGAAGGCGACCTTGGAGGTACGGTCAACCGCCACAAAAAGATAGAGTCTGCCTTCGGCGGTACGGACCTCGGCGATGTCAAGGTGAAAGTAGCCGATCGGGTAGCTCTTGAACTTCTTGCGTGGTGGTTTGTCGCCGCCGACTTCGGGGAGCCGGCTGATGCCGTGGCGCTGGAAGCACGGTGCAGCGTCGAGCGAGTCAAGTGGGGGATCGAGGCTTGCAGTGCGTAGAGGCAGTCGTCCAAAGGCAGCAGCGTGTGGCGTCGGAAGGCGACACAGGTCGCCTCATCTTCGATACTCAGCGCGGCGGAGCGGGGATCCTTGGGTCCCATCGGTCGGTCGGAGACGGTCAAGCGTTTACGCCATTTGGCGACGGTCTTCACGTTGATGCCGTGCCGGGTGGCGAGGGTACTCAGGCTCTCTTGACTGCTTTGAATTGCGCGACGAGTCGCCTCTGTCGTGCGGGCGCTGCCGTGGAGTAGTTGTCCCGTAGAGCCTGCTTGTCGATGGTGCGAGGAGGTTGATCCGACGCACCACGATACCGCGGGACTGTACACCTTGTGCTCCTTCTGTTCGATACGCAGCGACCGTCTGAACCACTCGGTCCAGCAAGTCTTCCAGTCGCCGCCTTCGCAATAAGGCAGGCGGCGGCCGGAAAACGGATAGCACCGGCCGGCAATGGCCACCGGAGGCGTAGGGAATGAGCGAAAGTAGTGCCAGGCCGTAGTGCAGCGGAGCGGAACGATTGGCACTAACAACAGCGAGCAAGTAAGCCAAAGGCAGTCAACGACGGGGCAGAAAAGTCGCAATCAGAGCGGAGCGCGATTGCATCCTGGAGATAATAATTGGTCGGTCTCTAGCCGGCTTCCCGTAGGGCAAAATCGCCCTCAAATTGCCCTCAAGCGTCATCGCATGAAGGTAAAAAACCGTGTAAAGATAGCACATTCATGAGACGATCCAAATCTTTGGCTGTCCATGATTTAGAAGCTAAATGAAGCCTTTTCAAAATCTTATGTATACGACCCATCTTGAATCCCGCCCTCTCCGC
>CAZKPE010000046.1:0-20500 GCA_964554545.1 uncultured Lewinella sp. | reverse complement strand
GTGGGCTGCACCGTCGACTATCCCCGCGAGCAGACCTGTTGCGGCCAACCCCTGGCCAACAGTGGGATGGAGCAGGAGGCCCGACCGATCTACACCCACTTCGTCGAAACCTTCGCGGCGTATGACTATGTGGTGTGCCCCTCGGGGAGTTGCGTTTACCACGTCAATAAACACTACGACGTACTGGAGCAAACGGAGCAGGTAAAGACCGTGCGGGAGCGGACGTACGAGCTGGCCGACTTCCTGATCAACGTGGTCGGCGTCACGGAACTACCGGCGAAGTTTGAGGGGAAGGTCGGACTGCATAACAGTTGCCACGGGCTACGGGGCTTGCGGCTCGGCTCGGGCTCGGAGCGGGTGGTGGAAGCCTTTAGCCACTACCGCTACCTGCTCGATATGGTGGAGGGATTGGAGGTCGTTCCCCTGGACCGGATCGATGAGTGCTGCGGCTTTGGCGGCACCTTCAGCGTAAACCAGCCGGAGCTTTCCACCAAGATGGGACGCGACCGGATCGCCGACCACCTGCGGCACGGGGCGGAGGTCATCACCAGTGGCGATATGAGTTGCCTGATGCATATGGAGGGGCTGATCCGGCGGGAGGGGTTGCCGCTGCGGGTGATGCACGTGGCGGAGCTGTTGAATGCGGGATAGCTAACTGTCGGAGGTCTGACAAAATGGCAATGACAACATATTCGATTAATTAGTTGAATGTCAATGACATACATCCAAAGTGCGGTATTGTCACAATGTCATACCTCCGAGGTCTGAAAAAATGGCAGGGCTCATCACCACTTCACCACCACCCCCGCATTCCCCCGCCGGCTCCGCCCGATGAACTCGCCACCCAGCACCCAGGCCCCGCCGGCTACCAGGCCGACCCACTTTCGCAGGGGGACATACAGCGTAGCTCCCACCCGCCGCCAGCTGCTGCCCACGCCGGCGGTGGCGGTCTGCACGTCCGAGCCCGCGTTAAGCGCGGTGACGGCCTCCGCCCAGCCCTCCAGGTAGAAGTAGCGGGTACCGTAGCCCGTGCGTAGTAGCAGCGGCCAGGTCGAGCGGCTTTCGGGCGCGAATTGCACGTCGATCCCCGACTGAGCGTGTAGGAAAAAGCCGCTATCGAACTGGTACTGATATACCAGCCGCCCCTGAAAGACGGTGGCCCGCTGCCCCAAAGCGGCAATGCCCGTGGTTTCGTAGTTGCCAACGGGGAAACTGAGCCCGACGGCGGTGAAGACCCGGTGCGCACCTTTCTTCTGCCGCTTATCCAGGTTCATGTACTTGATCCATACGGAGGCGTCTTGCAGGCTGCCGGGGCGGTCGTTGGTCATCAGGTAGGGGAGAGTGGCGACCAGGGCGGTCTGATCGTTCAGGCCGGCTTCGAGGAACATGCTGTAGCTGGTCGTCTCAACGTCCCGGTCTTCCAGTGCGCCTTCGGCCCCGAAGTAATTTTCGTAGTGCTCGATGCTGTAAGTCGGGGCCAACGTGATCTCCCCCCGCGGTACCGGAAAGCCGCCGATGGGACCCTGAGCGAGAAGCGGACCAACCATGGCCACGAGCAGGACGGTCATAAGTTTACCCGTCCCCTTCGCACCTGCCCCGATAGCTATCGGGGCGCCCCCCGTTAAACCCGGGCTACCGAAAAACTTTCTCATACCGTATCCTATCTTTGTCGGCCCAAACGCAAGCCCCCCTTGAGCGATAGCCTGGTTATCATACCCACCTACAACGAACGCGAAAATATCGCACGTATGGTGGACGCGGTATTCGGGCTGCCCGTCGACTTCGACCTGCTGGTGGTTGATGACGGCTCTCCCGACGGAACCGGGGAACTGGTGCGGGAGCTGCAACAGGCCTACCCCGACCGGCTCCACCTGTTGCAGCGGCCGGGCAAGCTGGGGCTGGGGACGGCCTATCTGGATGGTTTCCGCTACGGACTGGCCAGTGAAAAGGCGTACCAGTACTTTTTCGAGATGGATGCCGACTTCAGCCATACGCCGGCCGATCTCATGCGCTTGCGGGCCGCCTGCCACGAGGGCGAGGGCGACGTGGCCGTCGGGAGCCGCTACGTGAGGGGCGGAAAGGTGGAGAACTGGCCGCTGGACCGCATCATTCTGAGCTACGGAGCCAGCCTCTACACGCGTATCATCACCCAGATGCCGGTGAAAGACCCCACGGCCGGTTTCATGTGCTACAGCCGGCCGGTGCTGGAGGCGATGGACTTCGACGGCATCCGCTTCATCGGCTACGCCTTTCAGATCGAGATGAAGTATACCGCAAGGAAACTGGGGTTCAACGTGGTGGAAGTGCCGATCACCTTCACCGACCGGGTGGCCGGAAAGAGTAAGATGCACAAATCCATCATCCGCGAGGCGGTGCTGGGGGTGCTCAGTCTGCGCTGGCGATAAGCTCAACCAGGGCGACCCAGTCCCCCTCGCCGGGTGGCACGAGGGTAGCCCAGCCATCATCACCGGCGGTCAGCCGTTCCCCGTGGTCGATCAACTCCCCCCCCTGGCGAGGATCGTACCAGCGTACACGGAAGGTATCTTGTATAGGTCCGAGTTTGAGGGTAGCCGGCTGTCCGAAGGGGGTCATTACGGCGTAGATTTCGCCCTCCTTCGCCAGACAGAATTGCCCTTCCTCCCCCATCAGGTCGTTCCGGCTCGCCATTTCCCAAAAGGGGAGGTGGTCTTCGAAGAAGCGGCGGGCGTTGGCCGTCCAGCGGTAGGCCCGGTCGCGGCTGCGCCAGTCTTCCAGATTGAGATCGTTATGGGGGTTGTTGGCTCCGAAGTACCACTCGGCTCCGGCCCCGCCGGCCAGCAGGCTGCCCCAGAGGGCTAGTGCACGCAGGCTGTCCTGGTTGTTCTGGGGGGCAGCATCGTCGGGGTCCAGCCCACGCCACCAGGGGCCTACCTCATCCAGGCTGACGATCCAGGGAGCCCCGGCCTCCTGACTTTCAGTAAGGTAGCGGGCGATCTTTTCGTTGGCATCCCAGGGGTAGCCGAGTTGGAGGGCGATACCGTCCAGGCGCTCATCACCAAGTAACGGATCGAGGATTTCCCTGGCTTCCTTATCGTTGGGGTGGGTGTGAAGAACGACGTGGTGAGCAAAGGGGTCATGGTCGGCAAACCAATCGATGACGCTACGCTGCTGGTCGGTGGTCTGTGAAGTTTCCGTCCAGGCGGTCGGCCCGTTTTCTTCCCCCAGGTTCCAGGTGATCGCCCGGTGATGACCGAAGCGTGCCACGAGCTCCCGGAAGTATAGCCGGCGTAGCGGACCGGTGTCGCCACCGTCGAGCAACGTTTCGTTCTCGGTCTCGTTGAGTACGAAGTGGAGCATCATCCCCAGGCTGTCGGCGTGGTCAAAGACGATCTCCCACTGGTCGAGCTTGCTGACGTCGAAGCGGTCCATCGTATCGTGGCTGACGTAGGGCCAGACGTCCTTCCCGTCCCCATTGATGTTGAGGGTAAGAAAGTAGATGCTGTTCACTCCGGCGGAGGCCAGGTAGTTGAGCCCACCGATCAGGTTGTGGCCGCGGCCGTTCCAGTCGGGGTCGCCGCTACGGTAATCAGCGGCGTGGGGGGCATAAACGTGGAGGCCTTCGGTCTTACTCTCGCCGTCACGGAAGTCGTTACTGTGGCGGTAGGTGCCATCAAAATCAGCGTAGGCTAGCAGGTTTTCCGGGCTGTCAACCCCGCTTTTAATGTGATAGTCACCCGTTTCGGCCCAGCGCAGGTAGCGGGGATGGTCGCGTACGAGCCGACCGGTTTCTCCCGGTACCGGCGGGCCGACCAGAAAGGCCCCCTCGTAGCGCTCGACCCGCTTTTCTCTTCGCATGAGCTCACCGCTGTAGGTCCATTCCCCCTCCCGGTCGGGGCGGAAGCGGACTTGCCAGATATCACCAGCCGACGCTCCCGTGTAGGCGGCCCGACCGTCGGCGGCGTAAAAGCCCGGGATGGTCACGCGGTGTTCCCCATTCGTGAAGGTTACGTCCAGCCGGTAGTCGGTGAAGGGGTTTTGCGCTCCCGATTCACTCATCGTCGGCCCCGGGAAGTCCAGGGTCACCTTTTCCCACTTCTTTACGTCGGGGTGGGTGTAGGCCAGTGGCGTCGAGCAGGCCGTCAGACCGGCCAGGGCGAGAAGAAGCAGGAATCGGATCATCCGACAAACATAACGAACCGCCTACTTCCGCCGGTGCAGCTCCATCCAGCGGTGCATCTCGTAGAGCATGTGCAGGATGCTTTCCTCGGCCGCGTAGCCGTGGTCTTCGTAGGGGAGCAGACAGAGCCGGGCGGTCTTGCCCAGATTATTGAGGGCGGTGAACATCCGCTTGCTCTGTACGGGGTAAGTCCCGCTGTTGCTGTCCTCTTCTCCGTGGATGAGCAGCAGGGGGCTGTCGATTTTATCGGCGTGTACGAAGGGGGAGAGCCGCACGTAGGTCTCGGGCACCTGCCAGAAGGTGCGCTCCTCGGCCTGGAACCCGAAGGGGGTCAGCGTCCGGTTGAAGGCCCCGCTGCGGGCGATCCCCCCGGCGAAGAGGTCGGTGTGGGCCAGCAGGTGGGCCGTCATGAAGGCCCCGTAGCTGTGCCCCCCGACGAAGATGCGGTCGGGGTCGGCCACCCCCATGTCCACGAGTCTACTTACGGCGGCCTCGGCGTTCATGCGTACCTGCTCGATGAAGGTCTCATTCGGCTCCTCCTCTCCCTCGCCTACGATGGGCATGGCGAAGTCGTCGAAGACCGCATATCCCGCCGCCAGGAAGGGCAGGGGAGAGAGCGGACTGATACGCCGAAACTGATGGTCGCTGCTCGTGACCTGACCGGCTTTCTCCGCATCCTTGTACTCCTGCGGGTAGGCCCACATCAGCAAGGGCAGGGGGGCGTCCCGGCCAGCGGTGAAGCCTTCGGGAGTGTGCAGTTCGCCACGGAGTTGAACCCCATCGGCCCGCTCGTAGGTGACAAGCCGGTAGCCGGTATGCCTGAGTTGGGGGTAGGGGTGAGCGAAGTCGGTGATACGGGTCTCCTCTCCCGATTGCAGGTGGCGTAGAAAGTAGTTCGGCCGCTCCTGCGCCTGTTCGCGAGCCAGCAGAAAGTATTCGGGATCGCGATCCACGAAGAACAGCGGCCGCTCGAAGTAGGGGGGCGACGATTGCCAGATGCGCGTCTTTTCGTGGCTTGCCAGGTGAAAGGTGTCCACGAAGGGGCGGGGCCCGTCCGGCGTATGCCCGTTTCCAACCATGACCAGTGACTGCCCCTCGTCACGGGTCAGCAGCACATTGTGGTCACTGGGCAGGCTGACCGTGACGACGCCGCCGGGGTCGTTGTAGTTGTCCTCCCAGTTGTGGTCGAAGAGCACCTCGGGCTCCCGTTCCGGTGTGTCGGGATACCAGCGACGGGTGACCTGCCGGCGGGTGGCCCACTCCCAATCGACCACGATTGCCAAATCCCCCCGCCCCCAGCGCAGGGCCCCGAAGCGCAGGGGCAGCCGGATACTTTTGCGGGGCGTTCCGGTGAAGGGGGCTTCCAGGTAGTAGAGCTGGTCGCGGTAGTCAGCCGGCTCGCGGGGGTCTCCGCCGTCGAGGGCCTCGGTCCAGTACAACTGAGCGGGGTGGTCGCTACGCCAGTTGAAGCGCCGCCGGTGGGTGATGACCGAGCCGAAGGCGGGCGGAAGGTGCTCCACGACGGGCCGCTCGGCGAGCTGGCGAATGGTATTCCCATCGCGGTCCAGTAACAGCACCCGGTCGGCGAATTTGTCGTAGGGGACGGTAAAACTGAAGGGCTCGATGACGTAGGTTGCCAGGTAGTAGTTTCCGTCGGGCGAGTCACCCAGTCCGGCGATGATCCCCGGTTCGGCCCAGGCCTCTTCCCGATCAGTTGCCAGCTCGTGGCGGTATAGTTGGCCGGTGGCGTAATAGCGGAAGCGGGCTACGTCCTGGGCGGTTTGTAGCAGATTGGTGTAGGTCCGGTTGGCCCCCTCCAGGCCCGAAGAGTCCTGCACGTTGGGCCCGGTCACGCTGCCGTTGTCTTCCGGCGGTTCGGCCCGCGGAAGGCGTCTTTTGATCAGGAAGCTGTCGTTGCCCACGAAGTCGTAGGGCATCCCCCCCAGGCTGTTATTGATGTCGTTGCCACCGACCGGCCGGCACTGCAGATCGTCGCGGTGAGCGGTCCAGAGTTGCAGCCCGCAGTCGGTGACCAGGCAGAGGGCGATGCGGTTACCGTCCGGCGACCAGCTGAAGTAGCGGTAGCTTCCATCTTCGGGTAGGCCGAGCAGGGGCCGTTCGGTTTGCGCGCGCAGGTCCCGCAGTCGGGGATTGAAGTAGCCGCGAGTTCCGTGGGGGGTCCAGTTGTGCGGGTTGATCTGACGGCCGGCCAGTTTGATCTTGGGCTCCCGCAGTTCCTCAATACTCGGGTACAGGGGCCGGTCGGCGATCAGAATGAAATGGCGATCCGGGCCGAACAGCAGTAGCGGGTCCGGCTTCAGATTCACGAGGGCGGCAATGGAAGCGGGGGGGCGTTGGTAAGTCATAAAGGGGGGCGGCGGGGCGCAGGTGCAATGAAGTTCTCAGGTATCGGGTGTCGGGTGCCGGGTGTCAGCACGGCCGACCCGACACCCGACACCCGATACCCAAGTCACTACTCCTCATCATAACTGGCATCCTGCGTATCGATGACCATATTGGTGATCGTGTAATCACTGTACTTCTCGAAGTGGTTGAAGGCCAGGTTGTCGGGCCAGTTCCTATCGTCGCCCATCCACTCCTCCAGCAGGTTTTCCAGGATGGGGAGGAAGTTCTTTTCCAGCCAGTCTTCGGCCTCGTCGATGTCGTCGAAGTCGGGCAGCAGGTAAACGGTGGTCAGGTCGCTGGTATCGTCGAAGTCGATCTCGGATTCCAGGCTGGGGTCTTCGCGGATCGCCCACCGCAGCAGGGCTTCGCTCGGGGTGAGGATGAGGGAAAATCGGTTGATCTCGTAAAGTTCCATAGCGGTGCGTGCGGGTGTGCAAGGGGTAACGTTGCCGCCCCCTCCATAAGTTTACACGCCTACTCTTCCCGGCAGGCCGGATTGATCCCGAGCACGTAGTTTTCAATGACCGCGATACGGGGAGCGGCGGCGGCACCGGCAAAGCCGCTGATGTCCTCATCCCGTAGTTCGGTGGCGGCGTAGTCGGTCAGCCGGGTGGCCAGCGGCAGGTAACTCCAGTGCCAGCGTTCCTCTTCATAGCCATTCGGCCGCTCGCTGCCCTTGGGAGTGTAGGGTTGGCAGAAGCCGTAATCGGCGGCATGGGTCGTCAGCCAATCGTAAATTCGCTTGCCTTCCCCCGCATCGAAGAATGCATTCGTGAGGGCATTCAGATCGATGTCCGTGCCCCAGTGGTGGCGGCTGGTACCGGGCATACTGGAGTAGCGTAGGATGGCCCGGGCGCGGTCCGCGGGATCGGGGTACACCTCGTCAGCTTTTTCCCGCCCCTCCAGCAAGCGCCGGCCATTCCACTTGGCTTCCCAAATTTGCTTCTGCCGCTCGAAATTCCGTGTGGCCGATACGATGCGTAGATCGACGCCATCGGCCAGGGCGGCGGCGTGCATCCGTTCGAAAGCGGCGTAGGTGTCCCGGTGGAGCACGTAGGGGTCGCCGTCGGTGTAGCGGTTGGCGACGGGAACGAAGTCCGGGTGCTGGCTAGGTTCGAATTTCCCGGTCAGGTAGGCGTAGCTGGGAATGCGGGGTACGCTGTCCAGGGAAACGTTCGGGGGGATGTCTGCCACCGCGGCGCGTTCCGTGGTTTGGGTCGTAGCCGCTTCGGAGCACCCCATCAAGGAAAGCAGGAGAAGGAAGTAAAACGATTGCATGGGGCGAAGGTAGGGTACCCGCCCCCTACGCGTATGTTTGCGGGATGCACGAGCGCCCCGGGGTCCGCGACTTTCTTATCCTGGCCGGGCTCAGCCTGATCTGGGGTACCAGCTATATTCTCATTAAGTGGGGGCTAGTGGTGTTTACCCCCTATCAGGTTGCCACGTTGCGGCTTGGTATATCGGCACTGGCCTTGCTTCCGCTGGTCATGACCCACCTGCGGCGTATCCGTCTACGGCAGCTACCGCTCTTATTCGCCGTTGGGGTAACCGGTACGGCCCTGCCCTCTTTCCTGTTTCCCGTCGCGCAGACCTACCTCAGCAGTAGCCTTACGGGGATGCTGAGTAGCCTGACGCCCCTTTGTACGTTCCTGGTTGGCTGGCTGATCTTTCGGAACCGCCCGGTCCGCCAGCAACTCGTGGGTATCGCGCTCGGGCTAGCCGGCGCGATCTTGCTGGCCTACGTTGCACCCGGTGCGGGCGGGGCCACGACCCAATTCGCCTACGCTAGTCTGGTACTTGGGGCCTGTCTCTGTTATGGCATTTCATCCAACCTGGTTGCCCAATACTTTCGGGAAACACCCTCGCTGACGATCACCGTAGTGAGTTTCTTTCTGGTCGGTCTACCGGCCCTGCTCTGGTCGGTGGTAAGCGGTGAGGTGGTTGCCACCGTAACTGCAGTTGGTGCGCCGGGGCTCAGAGCATTGCTGTATGTCGGTATACTAGCCGTGGGGAGCACCGTATTGGCCAGTCTGGTCTTCTTCCGCCTCGTGCAGCGTACCGGGGCCGTCTTTGCCAGCACCGTCAGCTATCTGATCCCGCTGGTGGCCCTGGGGTGGGGGCTGGCGGACGGAGAGGCGTTCGGCTGGCTACAGGCACCGGGTGTTCTGCTCGTACTGCTGGGCGTGTATTTAAGTAAGCGCAAGTGACGGGACAAATCATCTGGGCCTCGTTCGCGTTCTTACCCGCAGCGGTGAAGCGATGTACTATGGTGCGGTATCTGATGGTGATTCTTTTGGCGCTCCCGGCTGCGGCCTGGGCGGGGCCGGGAGACTCACTGCGCGTTGACCGGGTACTGCTTGAAGGGCACAAAAAGACCCGGACGCGGGTTATTTTCCGGGAGATGACCTTCGGGGGGGGCGACCGGATCGCCGTCGATGAATTTGCCGACCAGGTAGTACAGAGTTACAACAACCTGATGAACACGGGGCTCTTCGTATCGGCGGAGTTGAGCTACGATAGTAGTCGGGTCGTGGCGGATGGGGAGCTTACCGTCACCGTAAAATTACGGGAGACCTGGTATATCTACCCCGTTCCCCAGTTCAGCCTCGCCGATCGCAACTTCAACGTTTGGTGGAATGAGCAGGACCGCTCTCTGGACCGGGTAAACATCGGGGGCAGACTGACCTACTATAATTTTACCGGGCAGCGTGATCGCCTCCGCCTGGGCTATACTACGGGATATAGCCGTTCGGCCGAAGCCAGTTACGGGTTACCCTACCTGAACCGGGCCGCTTCCATCGGCGCGAGCATTAGTTTCAACTACCTGCGGCGGCGGGAACAAAATTTTCTGACCCGGAACAACCAACAGGAGTTTTACAACAACCCGGATGACTTCGTCTACCGCCGGAGTGCGCTGGATTTCAATACGACCTACCGCCGGAAGATATACATTTCCCACACCCTTACGGTGGGGTGGCGGCAGGAGCAGGTTGCCGACACCATCGCGCTGAGCCTGAACCCGGAGTTCTTCGGCGGCGGCCGGTCGAAACAGAAATACTTTCGTGCCGGCTACGACTTCGTTAACGACCGGCGCGACGTGCGAAATTACCCCTGGAAAGGAAAACTCCTGGTATTGCGTATTGCCAAGGAGGGTCTCGGAATATACGGGCAGCGTGACGGCCTGGTGGTCAGCGGGGATTACCGGCGCTTCATCCCCTTTGGCGCGTATTATTCTCTAAACTACACCGTGGCAGGAAAGTATAGCCTGATCCGCACCCGTCAGCCCTTTCTGGATAACCGTGCGATCGGCTTCGGTAACAGCGGGCTGATCGGGTATCAGTTTTACGTTGTTGACGGGCTCGACATGCTGATCTGGCGGGTGGGCGTACGCCGGCAGTTGCTGAAAAAAGAGATAAAATTGGGGAAATGGGCTGTATTGAAAGCATTTCAGCGTATCCCAATTCGGGTCCTACTCTCCGGCCAGTTTAATCAGGGTATTGCGAATGCCCCCTTCGTGGATAACAGTAACCGCCTAAATAATAGCCTACTGACGGGGCTCGGAGTAGGTGTCGATGTCGTTCTATTCTACGATATGGTAGGCGGCATTCAGTATAACCGCAACCACCTCGGAGAGGGCGGCTTCTACCTGAACGTGAACGTGGGGCTATAGACCGAAGAAATTATTCGTAACCTTGCGTACCACGGCGCTCATCCATGCAGCCTATGCAAGTAGTTATTTACAGTCAGGTATACAAGGAGTCCGACCGGCAGCACGTACAAGAGCTATTCGATCTATTGGCGCGGGAGGCTTTTTCCACCTATGTGTACGGCCCGTACCTGGAGCAGATCCGCCCCCACATCAATTTTCCACGGGATGTAGGAATTTTTGAAAGCCACCTCGACTTCCGGATCAAGAAGTTCGATATGCTGATTACCCTCGGGGGGGACGGCACGATCCTGAGCGCCCTGCTGGCCATCCGCAATTACCCCATTCCCATACTGGGTATCAATCTGGGCAGGCTCGGCTTTCTGGCGCGGGTGGAAAAGAGCAAAATGCGGGACGCTCTGCATCTGCTTGCACGCGGCCGCTTCGAGACGGAGGACCGGAATATGATCCATCTGGAAAGCAACTTGCCGATATTCGGGGATACGCCCTATGCCCTCAATGATTTCACTCTTTTGAAACGGGATACGAGTTCCATGATCACGATCCATACCTACATTAACGGAGCTTACTTGAATAGCTATTGGGCCGACGGGATCATCGTGGCCACGCCGACCGGAAGTACCGGCTACAGCCTCAGTTGCGGCGGGCCGATCGTATTCCCCGGCAGCGGCAATTTCGTGGTAACCCCGGTAGCGCCCCACAACCTCAACGTACGACCGATCGTGATCAGCGACGACGCCGTGGTCAGTTTTCAGATCGAAGGCCGTGCCGAGAATTTTCTGGCGACCCTCGACAGCCGCTTCGAGACGGTAACGGCCGTGCATGAATTGGCCGTCCGTAAGAATGATTTTAACGTCAAACTGGTTAAATTGCCGGATATCACCTTTATGGATACCCTTCGCGGAAAGCTGAACTGGGGAGAGGATCGCCGCAATCATTAGGAAATTATCTTTAAATATATATATTTGCCGGGCATAACGAAACAAATGCCCCGTTTGGATACTTTGACCGTATAATACTCGTACAGCTAATCTACCTATTCGCGTGTACGTCATTAGCACAACTCTCCCGGAATCACCCGTTGGTCCCGAAGAGCCATACCCGTCGATCACGAAATCGATCCATCTATTGGCCCCCGGGGCTCGCAACCATGTATAGCATACTCTAATGTATTCCTTCACTCCCACTTCGGGTTTAGGGGTATGTAGCTCGTAATTATTCACTCAAACCAAACTTTCATGGCTAGTTTAAAAAAGGAATTAAAAGGTATCATCAAGCGCTTCGACGCGGCTCAGGAAGCCTTCACCCAGGGGGTGAGCGACGAAAAGAAAAAGCGGAAAAAAAGTAAGCGGAAGCTGAAAGCCGCCAAGGCGCGCATCCAGAGCCTCGAACAGAAAGTCGCCAGTCTGGAACAGCAGTTAAAGGTCGCCCGCGACGATGCGAAAAGCTCGGCGAAGGATGCCGCAGCCGCCCGGGACGCCGCCGCTAAGGCCAAGGCCAAAGCCCCATCTACCCGTGCCGACAAATCCTCAAAGTCGATGACCAAGGCTACCGGCAAGGCTTCGTCAGCGACCAAGAGCGATAACGGTACCGACAAGCAGAAGGGCGCTCCCTCCTCCGCACAGGATATGGGGGAGGCCGTAGCCAGCGCACCCACAAAGGTTAGCGAAGCCGCCGCCGAAAAGACCGCTTCAGGCAAGCGGCGTCCCCGCCCCACCAAAGTGACCGACCAGGAGAAGTCCACCTCCACAACCAAGAAGAAGCCCGCCGCTAAGCCCGCTTCCACGGCTAAGAAATCCGGCGGTACCGGTCGCCGCGGTCGCCCTTCCACAAAGCCGGCCCCCAGCCCCCTGACGAAGATCAGTGGAGTGGGAGCAACTATGGCCACCCGCTTCGAGGAAGCCGGGGTAAAGACGGTGGAGCAATTCTCGAAATTATCGGACGACGAGATGAAGGCCGTCCTGCAGAAGTGTGGCCCCCGTTACCGGAGCGCCGACCACGACCGTATGGAAGGATACCGGGAAGCCGCCCGCCAGGCTATGGCCTAAACCGGCCCGGTCCAGCGCCGGCTTCGGAACATACAGAAAGCCGCCTTTCACGCGTGAAAGGCGGCTTTTCTATTGCGCGGTACGGACGAGTTCGAATCGCTACTTCGCTTCCCGGTAGCGGCGGCTGACTTCGTCCCAGTTCACCACCTCGAAGAAGGCGGAGATATAGTCGGGGCGACGATTCTGGTAGTTCAGGTAATAGGCGTGTTCCCAGACGTCGATACCCAGGATGGGCGTGCCCTGCTCGTCGGCCACGTCCATCAGGGGGTTATCCTGATTGGGGGTGGAGGTCACGGCCAGGGAGCCGTCCGACTTGACGATGAGCCAGGCCCAACCGCTACCGAACCGGCTACCGGCCGCCTGCGCGAACTTTTCTTTGAACCCATCGTAGCTACCGAAGGTCTGATCGATCGCCCCGCCGAGTTCGCCACTCGGGTTTCCGCCGCCATTGGGACTCATGACCTTCCAGAACAGGCTGTGGTTGTAAAAGCCGCCTCCATTGTTGCGGACGGCAGTAGAAGAAGAGCTAACGTTTTTAAGAATATCCTCGATGGATTTTTCAGCGGAGTCACTACCCTCCAGCGCGGCATTCAGTTTGTTGGTGTAGCCGGCGTGGTGCTTGTCGTGGTGAATCTCCATCGTGCGCGCATCGATGTGGGGTTCGAGGGCGTCGAAAGCGTAGGGAAGGTCGGGTAGGGTGAACATGAAAACGGATTGTGATTATGAAATGGTCGGATTGGGACTGACGAATTCGGCCCCTAGCTCCACCGGTAGCAACGCCGCAGACCCTCAGGTGTTGACCCCCGGCCGCCGGCTGCCTATACCGTGAAGATAAAGTACACGAAGAGCGTGGTCAATACCACCCAGAAGCTCAGCCGAATGAGTTCTCGTTTCATGGTCGATCAAGCGACAGAGCGCCCGTTTAAAGGCAAAACCCGTGTCAATACACGGGTGTTCGGGTTTGCCCTGCACGGTGTAGTGTTACCTTGGCCGCCGCTATGACTACAGGTACTACCAAATTTGTCTGCTTACACGGTCACTTCTACCAGCCTCCCCGGGAGAACGCCTGGCTGGAAACGATTGAAATTCAGGACAGTGCCGCCCCCTACCACGACTGGAACGAGCGGATCAACGAGGAGTGTTACGCACCTAACGCCACCGCCCGCATCCTCAATGGCGAACAGCAGATTCGGGAGGTCTCGAATAACTACGTGCGCATCAGTTGGAATATGGGCCCGACCCTGCTATCCTGGCTGGAGCAGCACGATCCGGCCACCTATCAGCGCATTCAGGCTGCCGACCGACTCAGCCGCAAGCAATTCGGCGGCCACGGGTCGGCCGTAGCCCAGAGCTACAATCACATCATCATGCCCCTGGCGAACGCCCGCGACCAGCAGACGCAGATCAAGTGGGGTATTGCCGACTTCACCCATCGGTTCGGCCGCGCCCCGGAAGGAATGTGGTTAGCCGAAACGGCCGTGGATACCGCCTGCCTGGAAGCACTGGTGGATAACGGTATTCGCTACACCATACTGGCTCCTCGCCAGTGTAAATCCGTACGGAAAGGGAAAGGGGGCGACTGGCGGGATGTGAACGGCGGAGTAGATACCCGACGGCCCTACCGCTGCGTACTGCCAAGCGGCCGCAACATCACGCTGTTCTTTTATGACGGGGAGGTCGCTAAGGCCGTAGCCTTCGAGGGACTGCTGAATGACGGCCGCCTGCTGGCCGATCGACTAATGAACAGCCTGGACGATAATGAGGAGGTCCAACTCGCCCACATTGCCACCGACGGGGAAAGCTACGGCCACCACCACCGCCGCGGAGAGATGGCCCTGGCCTCCTGTCTGGACGTCATCGACGACCATCCCGACGTTCAACTCACCAACTACGGGGCCTTCCTGGCCGATCACCCACCTACCTGGGAAGCCCAAATTCATGAAAACAGCTCCTGGTCGTGCGTACACGGCGTAGAGCGCTGGCGCAGCGACTGTGGTTGCGAGACGGGGGGCGAACCGGGCTGGCACCAGCGGTGGCGCAAGCCTCTCCGGCGGGCACTGGATACGCTGAGGGACCAACTGATCGAGGTGTTCGAACGGGAAGGAAAACCCCTATTTACCGATGTATGGGCGGCCCGCGATGCCTACATCGACCTGGTACTGGATCGTGCCCCCGGTCGGTCGGATGCGTTTCTGATCCGCTTCTCCCGCAAGGCGGAGATAAGCCCCGATGAAAGGGTGAAGATGCTCCGCCTGCTGGAGATGCAGCGCCACGCCATGCTGATGTACACCAGCTGCGCCTGGTTCTTCAATGAGGTGACGGGGATCGAAACCCTGCAGGTACTGCAGTACGCGAACCGGGCCATTCACCTATGCCAGGTCATCTCTGGTAAGGATTACCATACGGACTTCATCGCCGAACTGGAGGATATCGAGAGTAACGTCCTGCCGAATGCGGCCGTGGCGTACCGGGATACCGTCATGCCCGCCCGCGTCGGACTCTTCCGGGTCGGGATGCACTTCGCCGCGGCCAGTCTCTTCGAGGAAGACCCGAGCGGACTGGAACTTTTCAATTACCGCAGTAAGATCCACCACCTCAAACAGCTCCGGGCCGGCAGCTTCCGCCTATCGGTGGGCCGGCTGACCATCCTCTCCAATATCACCCATAGCTACTCGAACTTCAGCTTTGCGGTTCTTTACCTGGGGCAACAGGCGATGATTGGGGAGATTTGCCGGGATATGCAGGAAGAAGAATACAGCGCGGTACTGCCAGAGCTGGAACGGGAGTTCCGGGTCGGCCACGTCAGCGAGGTGATCAACCTGATGCGGGACCATTTTGGTGGCCAGAGCTTCTCGATCTGGCACCTCTTCCGGGATGAAAAGCAGAAGATTCTCCTGGAAATGACGGAACGCACGCTGGAGATCGCCGCGGCCAACTTCTCGGACATCTACTACGATAACTACCAGCTGATGAGCACCATGCGGGCCAACGGGATGCCGCTACCCGACAGCTACCTCTCCGCCATCGCCTTCACCCTTCGCCGTCGCCTCCTGGACCTGCTGACCGGCAGCGAACTCATCGACCGCCCCCGCCTGCGGCGCCTCGTGACCGATCACCTGCACTGGGCGCACGAGTACCGGGATCGCGACCGGCTGGAAAAGGCCGCCTCCGACCGGGTGCACGAGCTCATCCGCCACGCCTTCACCGACTCCTCTTACTGGTCCTGGATTTGCGAACTACTCACCGCCCTGACTGCTCTGGGCGTGCAAGCAGACTTCTACCGGGCGCAGGATGAGTTTCTGGAAGGCTGGATCGAAGCGTACGTAGCGCGACTGGACCGGGCAAGCCGGGAGGCCGGACTTGCCGTAGCCCGGGAACTGGAATTGCAGGTCGGTTTCGTCCCGAATTTCCGGGAACCGGTCAGCGAGCCGGAACTGGCCTAAACGTGCGGATCGCCCTCCTCGCCCCCCTGGAATTTCCCCTCCGGGAGCCGTACGCCGGGGGACTGGAACGGCATACCGTACAACTGGCGCGGGGGCTGGCGGCGCGTGGTCACGAGATCACGCTATTCGCCCGGGCGGGGTCGGATGGGTTGGAACGGGTGCGATTCGTCCCGGCTGATTCCTACCACGCCGTGTTGCGAACGGTGGACCGGGGCGCATTCGATCTGCTGCACAACAACTGTCTCAACTGGCTGCCTACGCTACTTTCCTGGCGGTACCGAATACCCACGATCACCACCCTGCACACCCCGCCCTACCGGAAGCCGGGCATTGGTGGACTGGTGGCACGCTATCTCGGCCGGACCCGCTTTATCGCAATTAGTGAAGTGATCGCCCGTCAGTGGAAACCCATCGTCGGTCAGCTCCCGGTCATTCATAATGGGATCGATCCCGAACGCTTCCCTTTTTCTTCTACCGGCGAAGCAGGAACCGCCGTCTGGGTCGGGCGGATCAGTCCGGAAAAGGCCCCCCACCATGCCATCCGGTCCGCGCGGATGGCCGGCTACCGATTGACGCTGATCGGGCCGATCTACGATGAGGGATATCACCGGCAGCATATCCTACCAATGCTCGGGAACGATGTACGCTATCTTGGGCCGCTGAGTCGTAAAGAGATGCTGCCCCATCTATCCTCCGCCGCGGTAGCCTTATTTACCTCCACCTGGGAGGAACCCTTCGGGCTGGTCCTCCTGGAATACCTCAGCTGCGGAACCCCCGTAGCCGCCTACGCCAGCGGAGCCGCCACGGAAATTCTGACCGAACGGGTGAGCGCCCTGGCGGCGACCGGAGACGTACGGCAGCTTTCCGCTTGCCTCGCCCAGGCTTCCACCTGCGTCCGCGCCCACTGCCGCGCCCATGTGGAGCAACACTTCCCCCTGTCGAAGATGATTACCGCCTACGAGGCCCACTACCGTACCTTCACCGCCTCACCCTGACGCCCTATGGAACTTCCCCTGCCCAACGACCTGATTTTTTTCGACCTGGAAGCCACCGGACTGAACCTGACCCGCGACCGCATCGTGCAGATCGCCCTGATCAAGCTCTTCGCCGACGGCCGCCCCGCCGAGGAACGCGAACTGAAGATCAACCCCACCGTGCCCGTCAGTGCCGAAGCCGAGGCCATCCACGGACTTTCCAACGAAGACTTGAAGAACGAGCCAACCTTTGCCGAGGTAGCCGCCGACCTGTACGCCTTCATCGGTAACGCCGACCTCGCCGGCTACAACTCCAATCGCTACGACGTACCCCTGCTACAGGAAGAATTTTACCGGGCCGGCTACTTTCTGGATACCACGAACCGCCGCCTCATCGATGCCCAGCACATCTTTTACCAGATGGAGCCGCGTACGCTTTCCGCCGCCCTCCAATTCTATGCCGGCAACAAAATGGAAAATGCCCACGATGCCCTGGCCGACGTGCGCGCCACCGTCGACGTCTTCCGCGGACAGCTCAAAATGTACGCCGGCCGCAGCGTGGAACGGGAAGACGGGACCACCCTCCATCCCTTCGAAAACCTGGACGCCGTGGCCGAATTCTGCAAGGACGACCGCTTCCTGGACGCCACCCGACGCATCAAACGCGGCCCCGACGGCGTACCCACCTTCAACTTCGGGAAACACAACGGACGCCCGGTCGCCGAGGTCTTTGCCGAAGAACCCAGCTACCTGAGGTGGATACTGAGTAAAGACTTTACGACGGAGGTGAAGACGCTGGTGCAGGCTATTGATGAAGAGAGGAAGCGCGGAGCGCTTTAGTCGGCTTCGCCGGGGAGTGCGCGCGCTTCGCTTGCTTGTAGTCGGCTTCGCCGGGTAGTACGGCTCCGGCCGACGTTGGAGACGCGGCCACGTACTACCCGGCGAAGCCGACTAAAAGGACGAAGTCCGCACTACCCGCCTCCGGCGACTACTTACTAAACCCGCTTCCTTTCCCATACCCCCCCTTACTCTGGTCCACATTCTTCAGGTCGTCATCGTCCTGATCGGTGAAGTCGCTCTTCTTCGGGCTGTCGTGGGTGGTGTCCTTCTTGTCCTTATCGCCGTCGTCGGCCAGGATGGGGCGTTGGGTCTTAGCGTCAAAGATGCGGTAGCGGAAGGTGGGTTTGCGGTTGATGCGCATGATCGGTGGGTTTACTGTTTAACCCGGTGCGGGGGAACCAGGTTCGGCATCCACCCCCGCGCGAAGCGCGTCCACCGCCGCGTAGCGGCAATTCTGTGGGCCCAGTAGGATTTGAACCTACGACCAACGGATTATGAGTCCGCTGCTCTAACCGCTGAGCTATGGGCCCGAAAAGGAGGCGCAAAGATAGCCGACTAACCGTAGAGCTCCAAAATTACCTGCCGCTCGTCGTAGCCCAGACTGAGGAGCCGTCCTTTTGCCTCGTCGACCATCTGGCTCCAGCCGCAGAGGTAGAAGCGGACGTCGGGGCGCAGGGTGGCGTAGTCGCGCTCGTAAATTTGGTGGACGTAGCCGCTTTTTACCTCGAAATTAGTCGGCCCGGCGGGCAGCTCCCGGCTGAGGGTGGCGGTGTAGGTGAAGTGAGGGTGGCGCTCGGCCAGCAGCTCCAGTTCGCGGCGGTAAAGCAGGTCGGCGGGGGTGCGGCAGCCGAAGATGAGGTGGAATTTCCGGGTCTCCCTCGGCAGTCTTTCCTGCAACATGGCCCGGAAGGGAGCGATGCCGGTACCGGTACAGATCATAACGACGTCGAAGTCCAGCGGCCGGTCGGGCAGGGTGAAGACGCCGGACGGCTCCTTGGTCAGAATGTGGTCGCCCACGGTCGCTTCCTCGAAGAGATAGGCCGTCCCCTTTCCACCGGGTAGTTGCACGATGCAGAGTTCGGCCTCGTTGCCGCCGTCGGGGGCCGCGGCAATGGAGTAGCTCCGCCACCGCTCCCGTCTCCGCTCGCTAATGGGCAGGTCGAGGGTGAGAAACTGGCCGGGTCGGTAGTCGAGTCGTTCGCGGTCGGGCAGGGCCAGCCAGAAGCTGCGTACCGTCGGGCTGCGGTCTTCGGTGCGGGTCAGCACCGCTTGTTTCCATTTACTCATAGGGCCATGTCGTGGTAGGGGATAAACGTGCCGTACCCCCGCTCGTTGAAGTAAGCCTTCACCTTTTCGGCCGGCTCCTCGCTCAGGGCCCAGATGAAGTCACCCCCCCAGGCCCCGAGGCTCTTCAGCGTTCCGGGGAAGTCGGGAAAGGTTTGTTGGACGCGATCGATACCCAGTACCCCGGAAACCAGTTCTTCATGCGCCTCCAGGATTTGGGCGGCGGCGCGCAGGTGCAGGGTGGAATCGGTCAATGACCGGGTCAATGCACTAATGGCGGCGATATTTTCCGCGGTGGCCGCTGCCTTCCGGTAGGCCCGGATACCCTCCCGGCTGTTCTGCTTCCGGTTGAGGTGGACGAAGTAGGTCTGCGCCAACCATTCCGGCTGCCAGTTCAGGGATGTCGCCTCGGGGCTGCTTTCCGTTCTCCGGTAGAGTAGGGGACCTTCCGCCGCGGTGCAGGCCAGGTCGTAGCCGCTTCCGCCGAAGGATTTCGCCAGCAGGGCATGGACATCCACTTCCAGCCAGCCAGCCAGAAAATGCAGGAGCGTCGAGCTACTTCCCAGCCCCCAGTCGGCGGGGAATTCAAGCCGGCAGTCCACCGCTTTGCCCCACATCCTATCCGTGGTGCCCGGTCGCAGGTGGTCGGCGGCGCGGAGGACGGAGAGGAAGCCGTCCCGGAATGTGTCTTCATCCCTTTTTGCGCTCATCAGTTGCGATTTATTGATCCGTAGGGTCCGGGTCGGTTGATCACCCGGGTAGCGGACCGTCCAACGCAGGTAGCCCGTTTCGCCCGCTTCCACCCTGAAGGATTGCCCGTAGCGGGTCGGCACGGCGAGGGCCAGCGCCCCGTCGAGCACGAAGTATTCTCCGGTCAGTAACAGTTTGCCGTGGGCGTAATGAGATTCAGGCATAGTGGACATTAAAAAAGGCCACCCCGCCGGAGCGAGATGGCCTTAGTAAAGATTACGGGGCGGGAAGGTTTACTTATCGTCCTCCTCCTCGTTATTGAGTTGCTCGCGCAGTTGCTCGAAGGCACTCAGATCGCCCAGCGTCGAACGCTCGGTGCTGGCGTTGGTCTGCTTGACCGCCTTGCGGGTGAACTGCTGCTCCTCCCGGCGGGCGCGCACTTCGCCATCCTTGGCCTCGCGGCGGATGTCGTTGACGTAGCGGCTGTGGCTGACCATGAGCTTCTTCTGGTCGCGGTCAAATTCGATGACCTTGACGGTGAGCGTCTCGTCCACCTCGGCGATGCTGCCGTCCTCCTTGCGCATGAGCTTGATGGGGGCGTAGGCCTCCAGTCCGTAGGGCATCTGTACGATGGCCCCGCGGTCGTCCTTGCGCAGAACGGTGGCTTCGTGGTAGCTGCCTTCGGGGAAGACCGACTCGAAGCTGTCCCAGGGGTTCTCCTCCAGCTGCTTGTGGCCGAGCGACATCTTGCGGTTGTGCTCGTCTACTTCCAGCACCTCGACCTCGATCTCGTCACCTACCTTGGTGAACTCACTTGGGTGGCCGAAGCGCTTGGTCCAGCTCAGGTCCCAGGGGTCGTCCTGTAGTTGCTTGATGGACAGCGACATCTTGCGGTCGTCGCGGTCGATCGTGACCACCTTAGCGTCGCGGGTCTCCCCGACGGTGAAGTACTCGCGGGCGTTGATGGGCTGGTTGCTCCAGCTCACCTCGCT
>CAZKPE010000045.1:6134-20679 GCA_964554545.1 uncultured Lewinella sp. | reverse complement strand
GCCCGCCGCCGAAGAGTAGCAGGATGCCCCACGGCAGTTGCACCGCCTCCTCCCAATTCACGATGGCCCGCCCGCTGCCCCGCCGCGCGGGCAGCAGGAAGAGCAGCAGCCCCCCGGCCACCGCGATAATGGTATCGTCGATACCCGGGATGAAGCGTTCCAGCAGGAAAGAACGTGTGATCCAGGCGAAGGCCGTGAGCCCGAATACGATCAGCACGGTCTTTTCCTCGTAGCCGATCGCCCCCAACTGATCCAACTGCCGCCGGATCTCCGCCCGCCCGCCCGGGAATGACTGCTGCTCGAAGTGACGGGTGTAGGTCGTCAGGTACTTCCAGCAGATGAACAGGATCAGTACCGACACCGGCAGCCCGAAAATGATCCACTGCTGAAAGGTGATCTCCACCCCATACAGTTCCTGCACGATTCCGGCCAGCACCAGATTGGGTGGCGTACCGATCAGGGTCGCCATTCCACCGATAGAGGCGCTGTAGGCGATGCCCAGCATGAGCAGCTTCCCGAAGGTTCGGTTCTCGTCGTCGATGGTGGCCGGATTATCCTTTAGCTGCTTGATGATGGCCACCCCGATCGGCAGCATCATCACGGAAGAGGCCGTATTCGAGATCCACATCGACAAAAAGGCGGTCGCGACCATAAAGCCCAGCATGATGCGGTTGACGTTGGAGCCGATCAGCCGAATGATGTTCAGCGCCAGCCGCCGGTGTAAATTCCACCGCTCGATGGCAATAGCCAGGATGAAGCCGCCGACGTAGAGAAAAATATACTTATGACCGAAACTGGCCGTCGTCTCCTCCAACCCCAGCGCCCCGGTGAGCGGAAAGAGTACGATGGGTAGCAGGGAGGTCGCCGCGATCGGTATGGCCTCCGTGATCCACCAGGTGGCGATCCAGAGCGTAGCGGCCAGGGTGACGCGCCCGGATTCTCCCAGCTCTTGCGGACGAAAGAAGAGCAGCGTAAGCAGGAACAACAAGGGCCCCAGAACGAGTCCGATACGCTTAGGATGGAGAAGGGATGCCATGGTCAGTCTCCTAGCAGTTGAGCAAGTAAGGCGGCAAATTCCGGAGAGGCGTATACCGCCCGCCCATCGTGACCGACGCCCTCGATGATCGTGCGCTCGTGCGCGAATGCCCCGGGGAACGCCAACTCGAGATAAGTAAAGAGATTCTCCCCCCTCTGGTAGCGCGTCGATCCCAGTAGGGTTACAAAACAATCTTCGGTATTCAGGGTCGGGTCCGGACCGGTCCCGTTGCCCAGCAGGTAGCGGACCGACCGCTCCAGATAACGATCATTGAAGGTCTGCCGATCGGTTCCCGCAAGGTAGGGCGGGGCCGCCGCAAAGCCCTGGGGGAATACGTCGTAGCCGGCACAGTCCGCCGGGGTATATAGCCGTCCGTTCGATTCATCGACCCGTCGCCCATCCGCGTAGTAATAATACTGACTGTTGGCGGGCAGGTAGCGAAACCGCACGCCCGGATAGCGTCCCTCCCGGTCGTTCGCCGCGGCGTACAGCAGGGTGAAGAGCGCACCGGAACTGTGACCCGTAATAATGATTTCGTCAAGATCGGGGAAACGATCGCTCCCGGCAATAAGGTCGACCAATTCATCTACGATCGTAAACGAACTGATCCCCGATGCCCCGCCGGCATTCGCCCCCGCCCGCCAGCCGTTGCCGGACCAGGTCAGGGTCGCCTCAGCGGTCGCCTCCTCCCGGAAGTAGGGGGCCAGCAGGACTACGCTATCCGTCTGCCCTACCCCCCGCAGGCTGTTGGTCAGGTACCGGAAGTAATTGTCAGCATCCCGGTTAGCCCCGTGTATAACGATCACCGCCGCCGTGATGCCCGTCAGCGGGACTAGCCCCGCCTCCAGATCAAAACTCGATAGGTAGTCCGTCCCCGCTCCCGCCCCCAGGTCGAGCTGCCGACGACAGCCCGCATCAGCCGTCGTACAGGGGGTATCCGCCGCCGACCGCCCCGCTTCGCTCCGGAAGCTGGCCGTGATCATCTCGGTCAGCCGCTGCCCCTCCGCACCAATTTCCACCGCGGGAAGGGCGAGGGCATAGTCCGTATCCGGAGTGAGATTCAACCGGACGCTCACCCGGGAGGACTGTCCGGAATACGCGAAGGCCATAGCGTTCGGATCTGGCATCACGCTCAGGTTCCGCTCGAATGCGACCGGGTCCACCGCGGCCGAAAATACCAGGTCAACCTCCGTTTCCAGCGGCACCTCCTGCCCTGCCTGACCGAGGTCGGACCCATTCAGCGTGACCGAGATCAGCCGGAAGTCCGGGCGGATGACCTCCCCCTCCCCGCAGGACGACCAGCAGAGCACACCGAAAAGTAGAAAGGGCAGGATAAATTTTGACATGAGCTGGATTGACCTGCCTACCGGCAGAGGCCGTAGGGACAGGATGAGGACTGGGTGGAAGTGGAACCGGCCGCACAGTCGAGCCCAGGTACGGAGAAAACCCCGTTGAAGCGGTACCCGAAGCTACCACTATACTCCCACACCTGGTCGGTCCCGTCCACGTCCGCGTCCCCGTAGGTATCGACTACCTCGGTACCCTGGAAGAGCTCGATGGCGTCGTCCCCGTTCTGGTTTACATCGCCGGATTGCAGTACCAGGTCGAAATCGCCGTAGCAGTCCCCAATGTAGCCCGCCAGCGTCGCCGGCTCCCGGGCGATCAGGATGTGCGCGCCCTCGGCTACGCCCTCCGCCGGCAGGGTGATCTCTACCCCATCGGTACCGCCACCGTTATTCGCCACGCCTACGCCGTACGCACTCAGGTCGGCAATGTCGCGATTAGCTCGCAGGTGGATGGCTTTGCCCCCATTGTTTCCCGAACCTTCCCAGAGCAGGGCCAGGGCACCCTGGATCTGCAGCGGAATACAGAAGGGGTACTTACAGCTGACCTCGGCGTAGGTAGCCGCCTCGGCGGAGCAGTCCACGGCGGCGTACTCCCACCGCCCGTCGAGCTTGTAAGCCCAGCTTCCGGTATACTCCCACTCCAGTCCGTCGCCGGCCACCTCTACGTCGCCGTAGGTCTCGATGACCGTACTGTCCCGGTAGAGCTCGAAGGGGTCGTCCCCGTTGAAGTTGAGCCCGTCCGATTCCACAATCACGGCGAAATCGCTGATGCAGTCCCCGAAGTAGGAGGCTAGCCCCTCCCGGTCCCGGTCCCGCACCAGCAGTATGTTATCTCCGGCCACGACCGATTCCGTGCTCAGGCTGATCTCCCGGCCGTCGCTACCCCCACCATTGTTGGCGATACCGATACCGTAGCGGCTCAGGTCCGGGATGTCTTCGAGGGCCACCAGGTGAACGGCCCGTCCGTTGGTGGACGTTCCCCCGATCTTGAGCGACATGACCCCCTTGAGCGCAATGGCCGGCAGTTGGTCGCCGAGGGCGATCGTTACGGTCTGATCGGAGGTCGTTTCGGCGTTGACGATGTTGTCAATACCCAGGGTGATGGTTTCTCCCCCTTCTTCTACCCCATCATCCGTTGCCCGTACAGTTATGGTCGCGGAGGTCTCCCCGGCGGGGATGGACACGCTCGTGGTCGACAGGCTATAGTCCTCTTCCGGAGTGGCCGTTCCCCCGGGCACCAGGTCGAAGGTCACGTCACTGAAGATCGCAAAGGAGATGGTCGCCGTCAGCGTCACCGAATCCCCCTCGAAGAAGGTCGGCTCACTCACTTCCAGCGTCAGCACCGGCGCGGTAAAGGGCTGGGTGGTGAAGCTGAAGTCCACCGCCCCGGTACTGGCTTCCCCGTTCGCGCCGTAGGTGCCGGCGGGCAGGCTGATCCGGTAGTCCGTGCTGTAGTCGAGTGGCCCATCGAAGGTGATCGTGGCGAAGGACCCTGAATCGTCGTAGCTGATGGTGTAGTCCACGCCAGGGGTCACCGTCAGGGCACTTTCGAAGGCGGCGCGGTCCACGGCGTGGCTGAACACCAGCTCGATCAGCGCGGTGACCGCCACGTCCGTCTCCCCGCTCTGGACCGAGCGGTCACCCAGGTTGACCTGTAGTAGCCGGAAGTCGTTCGTGATCGGGAGCAGTTCTTCTTCCTCTAGGCAGCCAATGGCAAGCAGCAGGATCAGCAGGAAGTAAAAGGGGACGGTAGACTTCATCGCGTCTTGCGGTATTTATTCGTGATAGGGTACTCCCCGACGAGTTGCCGCAGGAAGGTGGCATCCTCGTTCGGCATGAAGACGAGGTACAGCTTCTCGCCGCGGTGGTCGGTGGTGGTCAGTCGGTCCGGGATGTCGCTCACCGACTCACCACTTAGGTACTGGTAGAAGGCTAATGCCAATAAGTAGGTGCCGGTGTAGGAGGGGTGTTTGTCATCGAAAAACAGGTCCAGATCCGGTCGCAGCTGCCGCACTTTGGCAAACATGGGCCCACAGGCGACATAGTCCGCTTCCGACTCCTTGGCGAGTTTGGTGTACATCCGCGTGATTTCCGACTGCATCAGGGGGTTGGAGTCGTAGGCCCAGGTCATCATGAAGACCGGATCGGCCCCGATCTCCCGGATCCGCTCGGCCCACTTCCCACCGTATTCCAGGAAACTCTCTGGCGTATCGATGGAGCTCGTACTGTGGTTGTTCATCACCACGTAGTCCCATTTTTCGCTATCCAGGATCTCGTGGGTCCGGGTCCCCTTCTCGCCCTTCCAATGCTGTTCCAGGTTCGATCCGCCGACGGTCGACTGCCGGGTGTAGATCGCCACATCCTGGCTCTCCCCCATCGCGCTCACCATCTGGGGTAGGTTGTAGAAGTAGGTGAAGCTGTTGCCCACAAAGAGTACCCGCAGCGTATCCGGGGTTTGGGCGCGGACGCAGGTGCAAGCCGTACCGGCAAGGACAAAAACCAGCAGTACAAAGGGTCGGAAGGGGCGCATCGGTCTACTGGTTTACCGGGGTGGGTTCGAAAAAGCCGGGGATAGTGGCCGGCACGTTGGGGTTGCGGTCGATCTCGGTGGTCGGGTACAGGAAGCGTTCGGGGAGTTCACTACCTACATTGGGCGGTACGGGTACGGCTACGGCGGACTGCCCCCTGGTGCGGCGCATGTCGTTGAAGCCCTCGATCTGACCGAAGAAAGTCACGTAGCGCTCCTGCAAGATCTCCCGGAGCAGAGCATCTTCGACACTCAGGCCATCCGGATTCTCGATGCCCCCGTTAGCGAAGTCCGCGGCCTCGAACGCCTCGTAGCGCAGGTCGGCACCGGGCATATCGCTCATATAACCACCGGCGGCCAGGTAGCCGCGGTAGGTGTTGAGGTGCCCGAGGGCGGCCTCCTGGTTCCCCGAACGCAGGGCGGCTTCGGCCAGGATCAACAGGTTCTCCGCAAAGGTCACCAGGGGAGCGCTCGCGTCCCGGGCCGCGAAGCCGCCCGCGGCGGTGTTGGGCTGTACGCCAAAGGAGGTCCGGCTCAGCAGGTAGTTGAAGCGGGCCGTCTCGTCGGTCTTGGCGTGGCCCCGGTAATTGGCGGGTTCCGGATTGCTGGCCGCGTCCGGGTCGAGAAGGCTCACGAAGAAGTCATCCGTGACCAGGTCAGCCTGCCGTACCTCCACGGCGAAGAAGCTGTAGTTCAGGTTGGCGTTCTCGGCGGCCGTACCGTGGGGCGCCCGTAGCTCGTTGTCGGGACTGCTGACGCCATTCTGCGCGGCGGACAGGGCGGCGGCGTAGTCACCCGTGTGCAGGTAGTAGCGGGCCTTGAGGGTGTTCGCTACTTCGGTCCAGGCTACGGGATCGCCATTTAGGTAGATCTCCGAGCCGCTTACGGGCCGGCCGCTTCCGGCGTTCAGGTTAACGATGGCCGCATCCAGCAGGTTCTGAAGTTCGGCGTAGGCCGCCTCCTGATTCACGAAGGCCGGTGCTTCTACGTCGGGCTGTCCGGCCTCGCCCAGGGGAACGTCGCCCCAGAGCGCGGTGGCCGTTCCGAGGGCCATGATCCGCACGACTTCGGCGATGCCGGTCGTGATCCCCGTCACCCTCTGCTCGGCGGCCTGATCCCGGGCGGCGATCGCGTTCGCTACGACGTCGACGTATACGTTGTTCCACTCTGAGTTAAAGTCGCCGGTCGTAACCGCGTATTCGCTGAAGCCCAGGTGCTGGCGGTCGATCCCGGTGTAGTAGCCGCTAAAGATGCCGGCCTTGCGGGCGGTTTCCCCGGTTTGCAGCACGATGTTACCGACCTCGGCCCCCGTCAGGATGTACTGGTAGGAAGAGGCAGTCGGGTTGTTGGGGTCGTCGTTCAGGTCGTCCACCAGCGCACTACAGGCGGGGAGCAGTCCGACGAGGACAAGAAGGAGGAGTGGTGTTCTCACGGTGGTGCGATTAAAAGGTGAGGGACAGGGAGGCCAGATACGACTGAGTGCCGGGGTTGTTGAAGTAGTCGATACCCCGGGCCACGCTGACTCCCTCCAGGTTGGTATCGGGGTCGTTGCCCTCGAAGGGGGTCCAGAGAATCAGGTTGCGCCCCGTTACGGCGATCTCGGCCCCGGAGATCCCGGCTACCCGGCGCAGCCAGTCGGCCCGCAAACGGTACGACAGCGTCAGTTCCCGCAGCCGCGTCCAGGAGCCGTCTTCGATGTACAATTCATCATTGCCGTTGCCGAAGAAGCCACCGTCCCCATTATACCAGGGTTCGGTCAGCGCCACCGGCCCGGCCCCGAAGTTGCGGACGGTACCGCGGAAGGTAGTTCCCGCCAGGATGACGTCACCGTTGTACTCCAGCAGGTTCTGGTCGGCGGTGGACTCGATGGCCGAATCCTCCCAGATGCCCAGGTCGTAGAGTACGGACTTGGTGCCCGCGAAGATGTCGGCCCCCTGCAGGGTTTCGAAGAGAACGGAGAGCGAGAGCCCCTTCCACGACAGCGTACTGTAGGCCGAGCCCTGCCAGTCAGGGTTCGGATCGCCGATGACACCCTCGAGCTCGTCCTGTTCGGGGAAGCCGTTCTCGTCGAAGATGATGCCCCCATCCTCGTCCCGCAGGGTCCGCGACCCCCAGAGTACCCCCAGGGGGAAGCCCTCGATGGCCCGGGCGTTGACGGCGGAGAGGCCGCCCAGATTGATCGTCAGCCCCTCGTCCAGACGGGTGACTTCGTTGCGGACCTGGCTGTAGAGCAGGTTTACGTTCCACTTCCAGTCGCTGGATTCGACCAGGGTATAGCCCAGGTCCAGTTCCACGCCCCGGTTTTCGAGCTCGGCCCCGTTGGTGTACAGCCGGGTGATGCCCCGGGAGTTGGCGATCGGGAAGTCCAGCAGCACGTCGGTCGTCTGGTTGCGGTAGTAGGTGCTGCTGAGCGAGAGTTTGTTGCGGAAGAAGCGCAGGTCGACCCCCACCTCGGTTTCTTTCTTGCGCTCCGGCAGCAGGCTGCTGCTACCGCGCTGGGTGGAGGGGACGAAGGCTCCGTTGCCGTACAGCCCCCCGGAAAGGCTCCCGCCGTATTGGTCCGAGAAGGTCGGCGCTACGAAGATGTTGGTCGTATTGTAGCGCGAGGGCTGCACGCCTACCTCCCCGTAGGAAAAGCGCAGTTTGCCGAAGGAGAGCAGATCGCTCGGGCTTTCGCTCAGTTCGGTGAACTGCCAGGCGACCGATACCGAGGGGAAGAGGAAGGTATTGTCTCCTCCGTCTCCGAAGGTGGAGGCACTCTCGCCCCGCAGCGTGGCATTCACGAAGAGCATATCGTAGGCCGACAGGGTTCCCGAGCTGTACACACCGACCGTCCGCTCCTGCCCGAAGGTGCTGCGTACGAAGCGGTTCTCGGGCAGGGCGTTGTCGATGTCGCGAATGCCGCTGGCCACGTCGGTGAACTGAATGAAGTTGATGATCTCGCTGCCGTCCGTGATCAGCTGGCGGTTGTTGTAGTTAAATCCGACCAGCAGGGTGCCGCTGAAGTTGCGCCCCAGCTTGCTGCCCGCCTTGGCGATGTAGTCCATATTCAGGATGGAGTTCCGCGCCAGGCTCTTCTCGAAAAGCCCCGACCGGAAGGCACCGGAGGCCGAACCGGGGGTGAAAAACTGTTCCTGCAGTTCGGCGTAGGTATCCAGCCCGACCCGCCCGATCAGGTCCAGCCAGGTGGTGGGCGAGACGGTCAGGTCCAGCGAGCCGATGAAGCGGTCGACGTCCACGTCGCTCTGCTGCTCGTTGATGGTCCAGTTGGGGTTGTTGTAGGTCGCCGTGGCGTCGGCCCCGAGCGGCTCGCGGTAGGAGCGCTGGCGGTTACTGATGGGGGCGGCGGCGGCACTGGCGTAGTAGTCGCCCCGGTAGCCCAGGTTGTTGAAGTCGGCCGGCGTCCGCAGCAACCCTAGGTAAAGACCCGAAGAAGAGGCTCCCCGCAGGATACGCCCGGACTTGCTCTTGGTGTAGGCCGTGGAGGCCTTGAGTTTCACCTTCTCGCCGAGCAGGTGGGTGGCGTTCACCCGGGCCGTCGTGCGCCGGTAGTCGGAGTTGTTGCGGATGATGCCCTCCTGGTCCAGGTCGCTCAGGCTGACGAAGATGGTGCTGTTGGCGTTGCCCCCCTGCAGGCTGATGTTGTTCTCCAGGAAGTGGCCGTTCTGGAAGATCTGGTCGAAGTTAGCATCCTGATAGGTTTCCCGGGAGTTCTTCGCGGCGATCGGGTAGTAGGTATTTCCGGCCTGATCGACGTAAAATTCGCCGGAGGTATCGAACTCATCCGCCCCACCCGGCCGGTCGGCGATCCGGTCGCCCCAACTGTCGCGGGCCCGGGGATTGAAGCGGCCGCGGTCGCCCTGCCCGAACAGCGTTTGCTGGGGGTAGCGGCGATTGATGCGGTCCAGACTGTAGGTAGACTTCACGCTTACCGTCAGTGGCTTGTTGTACTGTCCGCTCTTGGTTTTGATGACGATCACCCCACCTAGGGCGCGCGTACCCCAGAGGGCGGCGGCCGAGGCCCCCTTCAGAATGGTGAGGCTCTCGATATCGTTGGGGTTGATGTCGTTAAGTCGCGACTGGGCGGCGAAGCTCTCCTGGCTACCCCGGCTGTCGTTACTGATCGGGATGCCGTCGACCACGATCAGCGGCTGGGCGTCGCGGTCGATGGTGGAGACACCGCGGATCTGGATGTAGGCCCCCGCCCCGGGGTCACCGGAGTTGCGGGAAATGCGGACGCCGGAAGCCTTACCGCTCAGGGAGTTCAGCAGGGTGGATTCCCCGGCCTCCGTAACCGCCTCGGCCGATACGTTAGAACTGGCGTAGCCGATCTCGTCTTCCTTTTCCTCGAAGCCCAGGGCCGTAACGACCACCTCGTCCAGCAGCTCAGCGTTATCCTGCATGATGACGTCGATCACTTCTTTGCCCAGCACGGTCTCATTCACGGTCTCCAGTCCCGTGTAGGTAAAGGCCAGCACGGCGTTCTCATTGAGGATTGCGATGGCGTAGCTTCCGTCCAGATCGGTAATGGTACCGTTCGTCGTACCGACCTCCCGGACGGTGACACCGATCAGGCTGGTCCCGTCGCCGTCCGTGACGGTTCCGGTTATGGTCCGTTGGGCACTAAGTTCCGGGGCGAAGAGCCAGACCAGACAGACCGTGAGAAAGAGTAGGGGTCGGAACATGAAATTAGTTTTGCATGATCTAGACGGTTGTCGGTAGAGGGGCGGACAAAGTGGGCCGCCGTACTACCCGGCGGGACGATTAAAGCGGTACTTTGCCGCGACTACCGACCGTCAGTGAGCCACAAACATAGCACACCAGAGGCGGTACATTTAGAATAATGTTCTGTAAAAATATTTATTCGCTTTATTTTATACCGTTATACACCCGTTTACACCCGCAGGCGCAATGAATGAAGGCACGAGGGAGCAGCTGATCACCGAACTGGAGTCTCAATACGGGCCATGGGATCAGGACCGCGCCCGCTTCGGGGATACATCCTACGGAGCGATCGCCCGTGCCCTGAGCATCTCGGCGAGCCAGTTCTCTAAGCTGATTTCCGGCACGGCCACCGACGGGATGTACGCCCGCAACGTCGAGAACGTCCGCCGCATCCACCTCCGGGATTCGCTGCGTCGGGAGCGGGATGAAGCGCGCGACGCGGCCGCCACCCTGAGTGAGGAGTTACGCCGCCTGCACGGTCACCGGCGGAGGCATACGGCCGTCTGGCTTGCCGTTGGTCTGCTCATCGGTGCCACCCTGTTCGCGCTGACCTCTTTGTTCCCGACCTCCCCCGCACCTGCGCCCCCGCCCAAATCCCACCCGCTCACGAACTACTTCGACCGGTCCTACGACGAGGAATTCACCAGTCCCTACCTGGATATATCCGAAGTACAGGACTATTGCCCCTGTAGTGCCTATGAGGGAAGCTGGGAATTAAGCGAACCGTATAAATTACCCCTGCCCGGTACCCGCAAGCCCGGCGTGTACTACGTCGCCAAGTCGGCCGACGTACGCATGAAGTGCAGCCGCTACGACACCTTCCCACCCGGCCGGGGCCGCGTGCTGATGGGCTACGAGTACCTGGTGAACGAGGTTTGGGTCGATACCCGAATGCGGCCGCTCTCCCCCACCTACTTCGATAAGGGCAGTAAGACCTTCACTACCGAGTTCAAGGAACTGGACTTCGCCGCCGACCCCCACTTCAAAAAGGTGGCCACCATCAATTCCTTCTTCGTGGACCGCTTCGAGATCTACCCCGACTCCATCATCCGCCGGGGGGAACCCTACGGGCGCTACGCCACCGAACTGGACCAGCAACTGGCCAGTGACTACGAGATCGACATCAAGTTCATCCTCAACGAGGTGCTCGGCGACCTGACCACGACGAGCTGCTCGGCCACCACCAACCCCTACTGTGACCCGAATACCCTGGAGGAGGGCCGGAGCGTGATCGCCTTCGACTGCCGCTACACCATCCAGTCGGAAAATCTGGGTCTGGACAAGGGCTACCCCTACACCAAGGGCTACCGGCTGAGCGAACAGGCCTACGCCGCTAATCTGACCTGTGGCTGTGAAGGGGAGATAGACTAGGCCGAAAACCGCCACTCCAAAATCCGCCGATCATCCCCGGCCGTGATCAGTGTCTCGCCGTCCAGCCAGCAGAGGGTGTTGACGCTGTTCACGTGGCCCCGGTCGCGGACGACCTCGCAGACCTTAAGCAGCTCAAGGGTGTCAGGGTCCCACAATTTGACGGTCTTATCGCGGCTCGCGCTTGCCAGGTACCGGCCATTCGGGTGGAGGGCGAGCTGATTCACGGTCATGAGGTGGGCAGGCAGCTTTTGCTCCAATAAGAGTCCCTTAGCGGACACCGACCACCGGCTAATGTGCGCGTCCCGCCCGCCGGCGAAAAGATGCCGCCCATCGGCGGAAAACGCAACCGTGAATACCGAAGGCGGATGGGCCAGCTGGCGATCGATCAGCGAGCCATCGGCCGCGAGGAGGTAGACGCATCCATCACTTGCTCCGACGGCGATCCGCTCCCTACCGGGGTCATAGGCCACACAACGCAGTGACTGCCCGCTGAGGGGGAAGCTCTCCAGCGTATGGGCATGTGTTAGGGACCAGCGCACCAACATGCCCCCGCCCCCGGTGGAAAACAGCTCCCCTCCTTCGGCCCGGATCGCAAAGGTGCCCCGCCGGTGAATGGCCAGGTGGCGATTGCGGTCGGGATCGTCGGGATAGAGCCAGTGGACCCCGCCGTCCAGGGAGCCGGCGACCAGGGCATCCCCGACCCGCGCGAGGGAGAGGAACTTCCCCCCCTCCACGGTAGCCACCACCCGGCCAAAGTCGACATCCTCCCGATGCCAGTGCACCAGGTAGCCATCGGCGGCCGCGGAATAGAAGCCGTCCGGTGCGGGATAGAGGGCGTAAATCGCGGCCCGGTGACCACTGCGTACCGAAGTGCGGGATAACATCATTGCGGCGAACACCCGCGCCCCTGTCAGGTTGTAGTAATGATACAGGTAGTCATGTAATGAAATACATTTTCCTTCTCCTCCTCAGTTGGTCCATCGGCTTTGCCCTGCCGTTGTTAGGACCCATTGGACAGCTAGCAGCGCTACTGCTGTTGGTGTTCGCCGTGGTGGTGGCGGTTATGTACTACATTGATACCCGCATTAATGCGGTCCGTATCTAATCCGAGCCATTGCCTCTGCTTTTCCACGATCTCTTGCTGCCCCCGGGGGAATGGGGACTGTGGCGCATCACCGAAACGGAAGAGGAGCTGGCGGGTCACCTCCACCTTTACCCGGAGGAACGCAGCCAGTTATCCCAAATCAGGGGGGAGGCCCGCCGCCGCGAATTTCTCGCCGCCCGCCTGCTGGTTCACCATATGAGTGGCCGCCCCGAGCGGGGGGAGCTCGTCAAAGACGACTACGGCAAGCCCCACCTGCATAACTCCCACTTTTTCGTGAGCATCAGCCATACCCGCGGGTACTCGGCGGCCATCGCCCAGCCCCGCCCCTGCGGTATCGACGTCCAACGCATCGTACCCCACATTCGCAAGTTGGCCCGAAAGTTCGTCAGCGTGGAAGAAGGCCTTCACCTGGTGGCCGGCCAGGAGCTAACCCAATTGCACCTCATTTGGGCCGCCAAAGAGGCCATGTACAAAGCCTACGGATTGCGGGAACTCGATTTTTGCCGCGATATGCGCGTCGACCTGTCTGCCTATCATCCGGCGGCAACCGAGGCCACGGCTAGGCTGCGAAAAGGGGAGGTACGTATGCACTTCCACCTCGAATTCCGCACCTACCCCGACTACGTGCTCGTAGCCGCCGTCGAACGGTAACTACTCCGCGTACCAGCCGGCGTAGGTCAGGTAGGCGGCCGCGATCCGCTCGATGGTATCGGCGCGTTGGGTAGGGTCCAGTTCCTTAATGCGGCGGGCCGGCACGCCGGCGTAAATTCCGTTGGCGGCGCAGCGCATACCCGCCGGCACCACCGCGCCCGCGCCGATGATGACGTTGCTCTCCACCACCGCATCATCCATCACGATGGCCCCCATCCCGATCAGTACGCTGTCGTGAAGGGTACAGCCATGCACGATGGCCCGGTGGCCGATACTGACGTCGTTGCCGATCGTGGTGGCGGCCCGCCGGAAGGTGCAGTGGATGCAGGCCCCGTCCTGAATATTGACCCGGTCGCCGATGCGGATGGAGTTGACGTCGCCCCGCACCACGGCCGTGAACCAGACGCTGCAGTCGTCTCCCAGTCTGACATCACCGATCAGCGTAGCATTTTCGGCCAGGAAACAATTCTTCCCCCAGCGGGGTGTGGTTCCGCGTACGGACTTGACCAGCGCCATGCCTTAGATCAGGTCGTCCTCATCCTCTTCCACCCGCTTGCGGCGGCGGCTCCGCTTTTTGGGCTTCGGCTTGGCTTTGGGCGGGGGTGGCTTTTTGATCTTGGAGATGATCTTGTTCGGCCCCTCCTTGCGTTCGCTGGCGCGGCGGGCGAGGTCCTGGGCGGTCACGTCCATCGCGCCACTGGCCTGCAGCTTCATCCCCTCCAGGCTTTTAGTGGTGGTGGGAACGGCCTCCAGTCGCTTGCGGTCGATGAGCTTGCCGGTTACGGAGCAGACGCCGTAGACCTTGTTCTTGATCCGCAGCATCGCGTTTTGCAGGTCCTGTACCTGGTCGCGCTTGCGCAAGACCTGTTCGTTCAGTAGTTCGAGTTGGCTCACCGAGCTGCTGTCTTCGGTGTAGTCGGCGCCGAAGCCCTCGGTGATGTTTTCGCTGAACTCGGCCACCTGGTCGCGCAGCATCTGCAGTTCCAGTTTGGCCTGTCGGTAATTTTCCTTTATGATTTGCTTGAACTCTTCGAGTTCGGCGTCGCTATATCTCTCCATGGTGATGAGGTGAATGCCTGGGTTAGGTTAGGGCGGGGTCGCAGGTGGGATGAAAGTCGGATAATGAGCCGGCATAATACGCAGCCAACCCGTTGAATGTTATATTTTTTTCCGGCTATTGCAAATTTGGGCGGTATAACGTACAGTTTTACCTCCTTCCCGCCCGCATGCAACTCCGAGCCCGTCCGCTGGGTTTACTGATTTTGACCGGCGTCTTTCCCTGCCTTACTTTTGCCCCCCCAAAACCTGTTTTGCATGGCTATCATGATCACCGACGATTGCATCAACTGCGGAGCCTGTGAGCCCGAATGCCCGAATAATGCCATCTACGAAGGCGGCGTAGAATGGACGATCTCCGACGGTACGACCATCAGCCAGCCCTATAAGATCGAAACCGGCGAGATCGTGGAACCTGATGAAGACCGGGAGCCGGTCAGCGACGAGTTCTACTACATCGTGCCCGATAAGTGCACCGAGTGCGTCGGCTTTCACGAAGAACCCCAGTGCGCCGCGGTTTGCCCGGTAGACTGCTGCGTGCCCGACCCCGAGCGGGAGGAAAGCGAGGCCGTACTCGCTGCCCGTCAGGCCGTACTGCACGCCTAAGTGGGGCGCACCGCTTTAATTGCACTGTTCATTCTGGCATCCACTTGCGTAATCCGTGCGCAGGGGGCGCCGCTACCCGTCAATGAGGAGGGATACGAACTCGTACGTCGGTTGCAGTTACG
>CAZKPE010000045.1:0-6034 GCA_964554545.1 uncultured Lewinella sp. | reverse complement strand
CGCCGCTACCCGTCAATGAGGAGGGATACGAACTCGTACGTCGGTTGCAGTTACGCTACGGCTATACGGGCTTCACCCCGCCGGCCGCCGACCTGGACCTGCGGCCGGCCAGTCGGGGCGACTTGGTGCGACTGGTGCAAACCTATGCCGACCGCTACGGCAGTTCCTTCAGCCGCGTGGATAATTACCGCGTCAACCGGTTTTTAGCTGACAACAACGAATGGTTGAGCCTGCCGCCGTTGGGCCAGGATAGCGACCCCGACCGCGCACCCTTCTGGATCGGCGAGGATTTCGCGGTGGCCTCCGAAAGGCTGGCGGACTACCCCACTTCCCGACGCCCCCTCTTCAACACTTTCTATACCACCCCCTCTTTTTTGCTGGAGGTCAATCGCGACGACTTCTACTTCCGGCTGAACCCCCTCTTCGAAGGTAAGTACGGCAAATTGCAGGATGACGGGCAGGACTATTTGCTCAACCGGCGGGGGCTTCGCCTGAGAGCCGGTTTCGATGACCGCATCTTTCTCCACTTCGAGATCCTGGCAAACCAATTTGGAGGGCCGAATTACGTGCGCGACTACTTCCGGCGGGTCGGCTCCCTGCCCGCGGCCGGACTGGTGAAGGACGACCTGACCTTCGATTTCGCCGGCATCGAGCGGGGGCTGGACTTCCTCAACGGGGCCGGCTACATTTCGGCCGACATCACCCGCCACGTGGGGGCCAGACTGGGCTACGGACAGCACTTCATCGGTGCGGGCGAGCGGTCCATGCTTCTGAGCGACTTCAGCAACAACTACCCCTACCTGGAGCTGAACTGGCGCATCTGGAAGTTCCATTACCGCAACATCTTCGCCGAGCTCACCGCCGGCCCCCAGGGCGTACCCAACACCGGAGCTACCCTGCCCAAAAAGTATATGGCCGCCCACTACCTGTCCATCCTGATCGGTAAGCGGCTTAGCCTGGGGCTCTTCGAAGCGGTCATCTTCAGCCGCGAGGAGGGTTTCGAGCTGGCCTACCTCAATCCCATCGTCCTCTACCGCACCGTGGAGGGCAGCGTGGGTAGCCCGGACAACGTGCTGATCGGCCTTACGGCCGCTTACGAGCTCCCCTTCCGCACCGAAGTCTACGGCCAGTTGATGCTGGATGAATTCGTATATCGCGAACTCTTCGTGGAACAGCGCGGCTGGTGGGCCAACAAGTGGGCCTACCAACTGGGCGTGCGCCACGTCGATGCCTTCGGGATCGACCAACTCGACCTCGTCGCCGAGCGCAACGTCGCCCGCCCCTATATGTACAGCCACGGAGGACCGAGCAGCTACACCCACTTCGCGATGCCGCTGGCCCACCCATTGGGTGCCAACTTCACCGAAAACCTGGCCGGCTTCGACTACCGCCCCCTCCCCCGCCTCCACCTGAACGGCCGCCTCTTCCTCATCGAACAGGGGGAAAGCCTCATCGACTCGGTATCCGTCGGCGAAAACCCCGAACAGACCAGCGATGACCGCGACGGCAACTTCGGCCATTCCATCGGACAGGGTGCCACCTACTCCAATACCCTGATCCAACTCACCGCCGGCTACGAGCTCCGCCCCAACCTCTGGCTCGAAGGCAGTTACCTGACCCGTAGCAAAGACAGCGACACGGACAGCCGCGACCTGGAAACGACCTTGCTCTCCCTGGGTATCCGGTGGAATGTGGCGGCGCGGAGGGATTGGTATTAGGGTGTCGGGTGTCGGGTGTCGGGTGTCGGGTGCGGGGTCCATCCGCGAAGCGGCCTCCACCCCCGGGCGAAGCCCGTCCATCCGCGCGAAGCGCCCTCCACCCCCAGGCGAAGCCCGTCCATCCGCGCAAAGCGCCCCTCATCCGCCATTTACGACGTTTCACCAATCCCCCCTTCCACCCGCGCCCCGCCGCCCCCTTCTTAGTAGCACGAAAAATCACTCGCTATGCTACTACGCACCCTTCTCCTCCTCTTCCTTCCCGCACTAGGCTTCGGTCAGGCCATCCGCGGCACCCTGCTCGACCAGCAATCGGAAATGCCGCTGGTCGGTGCGACCGTCGAACTGGTCAGCGTGGCAACCGTGCGTGGCACGACAACCGACCTGGACGGCTACTTCAGCCTGTCCGACGTGCCCCCCGGCCGGCAGACGATCCGCATCAGCTACCTCGGCTACGAAACCCAGACCATCCCCAACCTGCTGGTCACGGCCGGTAAGGATGTCATTCTCGATCTGGGACTGGAAGAGGCCGTCACCGAACTGAACACCGTGACCGTCACCGCCGGCGACGACGGCCGGGTCGTGAACGAGATGTCGACCATCTCCACCCAGAGCTTCACGGCCGAGCAGGTCAACCGCTTCGCCGGGGGGCGGGCCGACGTAAGCCGACTGGCCAGTAATCTCGCCGGGGTCGCTACCGCCGATGACAGCCGCAACGACATCGTTATTCGCGGCAACAGCCCCACCGGCCTGCTCTGGCAACTCGAGGGCATCCCCATCCCCAACCCGAACCACTTTTCGACCCTCGGCACCACCGGCGGACCGGTCAGCGCCCTCAACCCCAATATGCTGGCCAACAGCGATTTCGCCACCTCCGCCTTCGCCGCCGAGTACGGGAACGCGCTTTCCGGGGTTTTCGACCTTTCGCTACGCAGCGGCAACCGGGAGCGCTACGAATTCATGGGGCAGTTGGGCACCTTTTCGGGACTGGAAGCCCTGGCCGAGGGACCGCTGAGCGCGAAGGGCGGCAGCTTCATCGTCGGTTTCCGAAACAGCTTCGTGGGCTTCGCCGAGGCCATCGGCATACCCATCGGCACCAACGCCACCCCCGACTACCGCGACCTGACCTTCAAAGTGGACCTCCCCGCGGGGCGGGCCGGGAAGTTTACCGTTTTCGGCATTGGCGGGACGAGCCGGATCGACTTCCTGGGTTCGGAAATCGATTCCACCGACCTCTTCGCCGATCCGAGCCGGAACAGTTATCCGCGTAGTCACTTTGGGGTACTGGGCCTGCGGCACAACCTCATCACCGGCGAGAACACCTACCTGCGCACCGTCATCAGCGGCAGCAGCCAGGGGAATACCTACGAAGAGTATGCCCTGGACGCGGAGCTCAACGACGGCCTACTCATCACCGACGTCGACGACCGCACCCTCCGCTACAGCCTGAAGAGCTACCTCAACAGCAAGATCAGCAAGCGGCTCACCCTGCGCACGGGCGTACAGGCCGAGCTGAACCAGTTGACCACCCTGGTCGACGACCGCGACGGACAGCCCGATCGGGATGGCGACGGCATCCGCGACCTGGACCGCCTGCGGGACTTCGACGGTTCCTTTACCCTGCTACAGGGCTTCGGGCAGGCCCGCTACCGCCTCGGCGAACGCACGCTGCTCAACGGCGGCCTGCATCTCCAGTATTTCACGCTGACTGAAGACTTCGCCTTCGAGCCCCGGCTGGCCGTGGAGCACCGACTTACGGAGCGGTTCACGGTATCGGCGGGCTACGGGCGGCATAGTCAGGTGCCCGCACTCCCCGTCTTCTTTTACCGCGGAGCCGGCAGCCCGCCCCTCAACCAAAACCTCGGCTACCTCCGCGCCGACCACTACGTACTCGGCGGCGAGCTCACCCTTGGCCAAGCCTGGCGCCTGCGATCGGAGGTGTACTACCAGTCGCTCTTCGACATCCCCGTGGACGATTTCACCAGCTCCTTCTCGCTACTTAATGCGGGGGCCGACTTCGTATTCCCCGAGCGCGGCAACCTAGTCAACGACGGGACGGGGGAGAACTACGGGCTGGAACTGACCGTCGAGCGGACCTTCCGCGACAACTGGTACCTGCTGGCTACGGGTTCGGTCTTCGAATCGCGGTACGCGGGCAGCGACGGGGTGCAGCGCCCGACGGCCTTCAACAACCAGTACGTCGGCAATTTCCTGCTGGGCCGAGAATTCCCCATCGGCAAGGACAAGCGCAACCGCCTGACCCTGAACACGCGGGTGACCGGCTCCGGCGGCCGCTACTTCACGCCGGTCGATCTGGAGGCCAGTCGAGCGGCGGAGGTCGATATCCGCGACGAGTCGCTGGCCTTTTCCGAGCGCTACGCGGGCTACTTCCGCTGGGACTTCAAGGTAGGCGTGCAATTGAACAGCCGCGGCAAGAAGTTCAGCCAGAGCTTTTTCCTCGATCTGCAGAATCTGACGAACGCCGAGAATATTTTCCAGGAGCGCTTCAACCCGGTCACGGGTACGGTGAATACGGTGTACCAGTCGGGTTTCTTCCCCGATTTTCAGTACCGGGTGCAATTTTGATGCGTATCTTACCTACAAGCGAAGTACGTATGAAAATCTTACTCAACCGCCGCGAACGTATCCGCTACCTGGGCTTTGATGATCGCTGGGCACTGATCGTCGGTATTCCCGCCATCAGCCTGGTGTCCTTCATCCTGTTTACGGCGGGGGGCGGTGATCTTTCCGTTCGGGATACCATGGGCTGTCTGATTCTCGGCGTGCTGTTTACGGCGGGGTACTGGGCCATCAACCGCAACAGTACGCTGCTGCTCCGGCAGCGCTACCCCCGGCAGGAAGATACCCCGCTACGCATCCTACTCATGGTGGGGGTAGCCGTCCTATCGGTGCTGTTGATCGATGTAGGAGTGAACCGCATTCTGCGCCTGACTGCCCGCGATATACTGCCGGCACACTGGGGAAATACGCCAGGGTTATTCAGTTTCGCCGCTTCCCTGACGCTTTGCCTGATGGTACTCGGAGCCTACGAGGCAGTCTACTTCTTCACCAAATACCGCCACAGCCTACTCGAACAGGAACGACTCGCCAAGGTCAATATGCAGGCCCAGCTGGCCGTGCTAAAGCAGCAGGTCAACCCCCACTTTTTGTTCAATAGCCTCAATACGCTGACCAACCTCATCCCCGAGGACGCCGACAAGGCCGTACTCTTCACCCAGCGGCTCTCGGCCGTTTACCGCCGCATTCTGGAATATCGCCACCGGGAGCTGATTCCGCTACGGGAAGAGCTGGATGCGCTGCGCGATTATATCTTCCTGATGCAGACCCGCTTTGAGGACAAGTTGGACGTGGAGTGGGATATGGGGGCGCGCCCGCAGGTGCAAGCGGAAATCGTACCCCTGAGCCTGCAGCTCCTCGTCGAAAATGCTATCAAGCACAACATTATTAGTGCTGAACATCCTTTGCTGATCCGGGTGCGGGTGACGGAGGATGCCGTCGAAGTGAGCAATACCCTGAACCTACGGAGGCGCTCCCTTCACTCCACGGGCTGGGGGCAGGAAAGTATCCGCAAACGCTACCGGGCCGTAAGCGAGCGAGCCGTACAGGTAGAAACGACCCGGACCTATTACCGCGTCACCCTCCCGCTCATCACCGCGCCAAGCCTCCGCTATGCAACTGCGTAACTGCTGGATCATCGAGGACGAGCCGCCCGCCATGCGCCGCCTCAGCCGCTTGCTGCACCAGATCGCGCCGGAAAACCGGATCACCTTCGCCACCGACAGCATTGCGGCGACCCGGAAAGCGCTGACCGTGCGTAGCCACCCCGACGTGATCTTCAGCGACATCCACCTGGCCGACGGACTGAGCTTTGAGCTTTGGGAATCCGCTACCTGCAACTGTCCGATCGTCTTCACTACGGCTTATGATCAGTACAGCATCCGGGCCTTCCGCGTGAACGGGATGGACTACCTCCTCAAACCCATCGCCGAAGACGAATTGCGCCGCTCCCTCGACAAGATCGACCGGCTGCGCCACCTGCCCGACCCTGACTGGACTGCCCTGATGGGCATGCTGAAAGCGCAACGCGATAATGCCTACCGCCGCCGCTTCCTGGCCCAGTACCGCAACGACTGGGTACCCGTGGAAACGGCCGAGCTCCGGCAGATCTACAGCTCCGATGGCATGACCTTCGCCACCGGCGCGGACGGCAAGCGCTACCTGCTCGACGAAACCCTGGAGCGCATTCAGGAAGAGCTCGACCCGAAAGACTGGTTCCGCATCAACCGCTCGCAGATCGT